>JBQCEJ010000401.1:0-8792 GCA_051960355.1 Verrucomicrobiota bacterium
TTAACCGTCAGAATCTTGGTGCCGCTGCCGAGCGCGCTGCCGTTCGTGATGATCAGGCTGCCACCAGTCAGAGTCACGTTTCCGCTAAAGCTATTGCTGGTATTGAGAGTGAGTGAACCAGTGCCCAATTTGGTGAGAGCATTGGTGCCGGCAATCGTACCCGAGCCGCCAAGGGTATATGCGGTGGTAAAATTGCTGAAGGTAACCGTCGCGGGCGAAATCGTGGTGTTCAGGACCACGTTCGACGCGCCAGTCAGGGAATCGTCAAATAAAACCGCGTCACCGGGATTTCCATCGACGTAAGTCGTGGCGGTGGCGGCGCTGATCAGTTCCCAGTTCAAGGCACTGGTATTCCAGAGACCGCTCTCTGCGCCGGTCCATTTGATGGAATCGGAACTGGAGGTGACGTTCACCGCAATCGCGCCATTGTTATATTGCAAGGTGGCGCTCATGCGCAGGGGCAACGGACCGAGAGCAAAACCGGAGGTCACCATGGGACCGCTGTAGGTGATCAGGGCATAAACGCCGGGTGGGACCGTGCCGACGCTGCTCAGGTTGATGGTCGTCGTGCCATTGGCAACCAGAGGCCCGTTCACGTTGATGCTGGAGTTGGGCAGCGACACATTGACCGTCTGCTTGTCTGTGCCCGTTGCGCCGAGAGTCAGGGAGCTCAGCGTCAACGTGCCGCTCCCGGTTGCGTCGCCTGCCGTCACCGCACCGCCACTGTTGACTGTTACCGGACCGTTGACCGTCCCGCTGCCGGCCAGCGTGGCATTGGTCTTGACCGTGACGGCTCCACTGCCGGCCAGAGCATTGTTTACGCGCAGAGTGCCGCCGCTGAGCACGGTGCTGCCGCTGTAGGTGTTGTAGCCAGAAAGGGTCTGCACCCCGCTGAGCAATTCGAGCGAAAGCGTGCGCGATCCCGCGCCAATGGCATCCACCAGCGTCCCGACAAAGGTATAACCACCGCCGTTGATCTTGAGCAGCGAGTCACTGCTCGTGCTGCTGTTGCCGATGGTGGGCGGGGTGACGATCGTGCTCGCACAATCCAGACCCGCCACGGTTTGATTGAAGCCGGCCATGTCCAACACGCCACTGCTGTTGTTGTCCCAGAGCACTTTCACCCCGGTGGCCAGCGCATCATTCGCACCCAGGATGAATCCGCCGTCCGGGGCCGAGAGCCGCGTTTGAGTCCAGCTGTTGCCAGTGGAAGCGATCATCCAATTGGCGCTGCCGATGATCTGGCAGGCGGTGTTCAGGTTGATTTGGCCGGAGATCACTCCGAAATTTCCCGTGTCGCCGCGCAACGAAAAGGCACCCGTGTAACTCGGTCCGCTGATCGAATTGCTGATCGCCAGCGTGGTGCCCGTTTCGGCGGAACTGCTCAAATTGAAGGCGCCGGTGCCCGCGCTCAAGGTGATGGGGCCGCTTAAGGTGTTGTTGCCGCTGAAGCTCCAGATCGCTTCGCGACCGGTCGTCGCGTCCATGGCAATCGGATTCGTGACATTGATGCCGCCATAGAGGCGCACGGTGGCGCCTGCCGAGGTGGATGTGGATTTCAGATCAAGCTGGCCCGTGCCCAAGGCAGCGGAGTTGAGGAGTACCAAAGACGAACCGGCCGCCCCCAGCAAAACGGTGCCGCCGCTGTAGGTGTTCGCGCCCGCGAGCGTCAGACTGCCTCTGCCATCCTTGGTCAGGGGGAACGCGCCGGAAACCACTCCGTTGGCAGTCGCGTTGAAACCCAAAGCGACATTCCAAGTCTGAGCGGCTCCCAGTGCGACCGGCACGCCGAGGGTGATATTGACCGTTGCGAGTGACGCATCCAGGCCGCTGGCTCCCAGCGTGAGCACGCCGGCTCCCGTGATGTCCACGTCGGAAGCCGCGCTCGAAAGGCTGATTCCAAGCCAGTTGGTGTCCGCTCCGAGCGTCAGCCCGGCCCCGAGCGCCGCACCGTTCCAGACGGCGACATCTCCGGCTGTGGGAGTGACGGCGGCAGCCCAACTGGCCGGATCATTCAGGTCAGTACCGGTGTCAGCCTTGACCACCAAGTCAGCTTGTACGTTAACAGAGCCAAGCAGCAGGGAAGACATTCCCAGCAATGCAGCCAGGTGGCTCGATTTCGGGTGCAGGTGTGTTTTCATTTTCATAGTGCGGGTTTCACTCGTCTAACTTGGAGGGTTGAATGTTCGGGAAAAAGACCGTTTAAAGTTCACCGGGTTTCAGGATTTTTTTGGTGGCCACGTGGCCGTCGAAGAACACGTAGTTACGGACGCTGCCGTGGACCGGCTTGAGCGGCAGTGAAGGCTGCCAGCCATTGTTCACATCAGTTATCGCCACTTGATCCACATCGGTCAGAAACCAAATTTCGCTCAGCGAACGGAACCCCTGAACCTCGCTCAACCGGTGTGGTTTCTGCCCGGGGTCCCCGTATTTCGGAGCGGGATAACCGAACGGTTTCCACGGCAGACCCGTGGCACCGGGTAAATTCCCGGTGCCATTGAGACACACCCCGTAAGTCGAGGCGGTGGCAATATTCGTCGCGTTGTTGCCGTAGCGTTCGAACCCAGGACAAAAGAAAACTTTGGCCACCCGCAGCTTCGTGTCGGGTGCGGGATTTCCCAAATAGTTGGCGAGATAATAGACGAGCTGCCGATGGTAGGTCGGGGCTTCCATGTAACTCGCTTGCTGTCCCATGTAGATACCCTCAATCGCTCCATCGCCGGGCGGCAGCCAGCCGGAGTTATCATCAACCCACATGTTGAGCCCGAGAGCCGTCTGCCGAAGGTTGGAAAGGCAGCCGGTCTGATGCGCCTTTCGCTTGGCACTGGCCAATGCCGGCAACAGCAGCGCCGCCAGAATGGCGATGATCGCAATGACGACCAGAAGCTCAATCAGGGTGAAGCCCAGTCGCTTCTGCCCTTTGCCAAAGCTGTTTCGGAATTCTTTAAGCTTGATCATTTAATGGGGTTTCTTTGCTGAACGACACATCGGTGGCGGCTTGGGAAAGCGCCGGGTGGTTGAAGCGTTGGGAACGCTGGCGTGCACTTGCCCGACGGGCCTGAATGGAGTCCGATGGGAAAATTCGGCAAAGCTTCATGGTGCAAGACTGCGCCTGAGAATTCTGGTTGTCCACACCCCCATTTAGGGGATTTGGCAGCTGCCCTCATCGCTTGCAAAGCCTCCCGGAAGAATTCCACGACCGCAGCGTCTGGCCGCTTCACCGCTCTTACAATCGCAGCCATCCGCGCTCCAAAGCGAGCGTCACGGCGCGGGTGCGGTCCGGCGCGCTGAGCTTGGAAAGAATGTGGGACAAATGGGTTTTCACCGTTGCCTCGCCCATGCCGAGATCGCTGGCGATTGCCTTGTTCGTCTTGCCTTGCGCCACCAACTGCAGCACTTCCATTTCGCGCTCGCTGAGCGGCACCAGCAATTTGCGCTCAGCCAGCCGGTAAGCCACCTCCATGGAAAGAAATCTCTCGCCAGCAGCCACCGCGCGAATCGCGTAAACCATCTCGTTCTTCTCACTGGCCTTCGGCAGAAATCCCCACGCTCCGGCCTCCAACGCGCGGCGAATGTCCTCGGCGGTGTCGTCTATGGAAACCATCAGAATGCGGGCCTGCGGATGCGCCGCGACAATGCGCCGGGTGACTTCGACTCCATGCAGGTCAGGCAAGCGCCCGTCCATCAGCGTCACGGCGGGCTGCAACTGCTCGAACAACTCCAACGCCTGCCAGCCGGTGCGCGCCTCGCCCACGACTTCCATGTCTCGTTCCCGCGCCAACGCACTCACCAGGCCCAGGCGAATCATGAAATGATCGTCCACCACCAGAATGCGGATGCGGGGAGTTTTCATGAAAAATGGAGCTGTGAATCGCGACTTCCCCGCAGTCGAAGCACGCGACCGGATTGCCCGGCCGCGTGCGTGAGCGGTTTACAATTTGTAATACTGTTCCCAGCCTTTGCGCGGCGGAGGTCCAACGAGCCATCCGTTGGCAACCTTGTCGTTTGTGATCTGCTTGGTGGCGCGATCAAAGATCAGCTTGCTGTTCCGGCGTTGGGCGATGACACCCAGAACCATCACCTGGCTCAACGGGCCGGCCACGGCAAACGAGGAACGGCATTTCTCTTCGCCACGGCAGGCGAGCACGAAGTTCTCAAAATGGTTGGACGGACTCTTCGGCACTTCGGGCAGTTTGGATTGCATTTCCAACGCCTTGGACTTGGGAATGATCTGCAGCGTGCTGCCGTGCGATCCGCCCTTGAAGGTCAACCCTTCACCGTAAATGACTTTTCCAGGCGGCGCTTTCTTGGTGTCGATCGTCCCGGCGGTCGGAGGCGGGATGTTTGCATCCACCACAGCTTCACCGAAGTCATTGGGCAGCGGCGGCAGATTGTTGACGCCGTCGTACCAGGTCAAGTCCAGCGCCGGCATGCCGTTGCGCTCGGGGAATTTGAACGCCAGTGTTGAGGCTTGCGGGAAGATGAAGTCGCTGTGGCCATCGCACCGCACAGAATCGATCTCAGTCGGCAAACCGAGGTCCAGAAACTCATGGGCAGTGTCAAAGATATGCGCGCCCCAATCGCCGAGAGCTCCGTTGCCAAAATCAAACCACGAACGCCAGTCGCCGTCGACGTAGCCCTTGTTGTAATCGTGGAATTCCGCCGTGTTCAACCAGACATCCCAATCGAGCGTGGACGGAATCGGTTGTTTGGGCAGCAAACCGGAGACCTTCATGCCATGCCAGCGGCGGCTGTTGTTCATGAACGCCGTGATCTTGGTGACGTTCTTGATGATCCCGGCATCGGTCCAGGCTTTGAACTGAAAATAGTTCGCTTCGGAATGGCCCTGATTCCCCATCTGTGCGGCCACTTTGTATTTCTTTTCCGCAGCCATCATCAGTTCCACTTCGCGGAACGTGTGGGCCATCGGCTTTTCGCAATAGACATGCTTGCCCAAAGACATCGCCGCCATCGTGATCGGAAAATGCGCGAAGTCGGGAACGCCGACGCTCACGGCTTCGATGTCTTTGCCCATCTTGTCGAGCATCTGCCGGAAATCCTGGAAACGCGGCACGTTGGGAAACTTTTTCAAGATGGCGAGCGTGTGTGGCGCGCCCATGTCCACATCGCACAAGGCGACGATGTTGACCATTCCGGTCGCATGCAAGGACTTGACCACATCGGCACCACGATTGCCAATGCCGCAACAGGCGAGGTTCACTTTTCCGCCGGACGCGAGTTTGCGTTCGGGTTTGGCCGCCGCTGCCATCATCAGGCGCGGGGCGACCATTGAGAAAGCACCCGCCGCCGCCACGTTCTTGAGAAAGGAACGTCGGCCCAGGAGTGCACCAGAGGGTTTGTTATGATCTTTTGATTTCATATTTTTTCTTTGTAGCAGCTGGCGAGTGATTGTCGAGACAAGCAAGCCATCCGCGGTTGGACTCGCAACGAGAGCTTTTTGATCAAATTCAATTTCCAGCTGCCACAAGTCGCGTCCGGCGCGGCTTTATCGCGCTGCAACCACGTGTTGCTAAAGAGCTAGCATTTGTCCCGCGAGAATGAGCTGCGGCCCAAAGAGTGTCCACCGCCGCGGCATCCACCATTTGGGGGATAAACCCATTCTGAACAGGCGGAACCAGCGCATTGCCGACCCGAGGAATTCAGGGCGAAGCGCACCGAATTGGTGTTTCAACCCTGATCCGACCAATAGATCCAGTCCTCGGCATGCCAACCGGAACTGGCGGAAGCCCAGCCCGGCATTACGTCATTGGAACCGCCGACGTAAAGCAACATTCCCACGCCAAGCTGTTCATGTTGTTCAAACACGAGATCTGCGCCCTGGCTTTGGCTCCCGCCGACGCCGGCAACAGCATCGCGGCCAGAATGGCGATGATTGCGATCACGACCAAAGGCTCGACAAAGTAAAACCGCCCTGCCGTGGACCGGCGCTCAACGTTCTCGGGAATTGCCTTGAGATCACGACGGATTTGGGGTGATTGGGGTTACCGCGCAGCTGAGAATGGAACGGAGAACCAGATTGAAAATCTGCCTGCGCTGGCGAGTTGCTTGTGATGCAATTTGAATTCACCGATTTACATGGCAAAAAATCTGACCTGACCCACTGCTTGCACCAAGATTCCGCGATGCCGACGAACGCGCCCAATCCATGACTGGACGGCGTCCTCGCTCCTTACAACCGCAACAACCCGCGTTCCATCGCGAGCGTCACAGCCCGGGTGCGGTCCGGCGCGCTCAATTTCCAAAGAATGTGGGACAGATGAGTTTTGACGGTGGCCTCGCCCATGCCGAGTTCTGAGGCAATGGCCTTGTTCGTCTTGCCCTGCGCGACCAGTCGAAGCACTTCGATTTCACGTTCACTGAGCGGGACGAACAGGTTGCGCTGCGCGAGTTTCTGCGCCAGGTCCGCCGAGAGAAACCGCTCGCCCGCCGCCACCGCCCGGACGGCGTAGATCATTTCATTTTTTTCACTCGCCTTGGTCACGCACCCCCACGCTCCGGCGCCCAGCGCGCGATGAATATCTTCAGCCGTGTCATCGATCGAAACCATCAGGATGCGCGCCTGCGGATGCGCTGCCACAATGCGGCGTGTGACTTCCACGCCGTGCAGATCCGGCAACCGCCCGTCCATCAGCGTGACGTCAGGTTTAAGTTTCTCGAAAGATTCCAATGCCTCCGAACCCGTGCGGGCTTCGCCCACCACTTCCATGTCTCGCTCGCGCGCAAAGGCGCTGACCAGGCCCAGACGAACCATGAAATGATCGTCCACCACGAGAATACGAATGCGAGCGGTTTTCATGCGGGAGCAATCTGCATTTCAGGAGCCGTGACCGGCAACGTCAGGGTGACGATGCAGCCCGCGCCGGGCGAGCCTATAATGGAAAGTTCGGCGCCGATTCGGGCCGCGCGCTCCTGCATCCCAAGCACGCCAAAATGCGGATTGTCCGAGTGTGTGAGCGCACCGGGCGCGAAACCCTTGCCGTCGTCACTGATGCACAGCCGTGTCGCTTCCGGCGTATTTTCGAGGGTAATCACGATGTGCCTGGCCTCGGAATGTTTGAGCGCATTGGCGAGCGCTTCCTGCGCCACCCGGAGCATTTGAAACTCTTTGCCTGGCGGCAGTTGGCGACTTTCTCCCGTCACTTGCACGGTCGCGACCGGTCCCGAACGGCTGACGGCACTCTCCGCCAAGGTCCGCAGAGCAGCGGGCAATCCGTGGAGTTCAAGCACCTGCGAACGCAAATCCCAAACCGAGCGCCGTGCCTCCGAGCGTGTATGTCGCAACATCCGTCGCGCCAACGTGACGGCTTTGGAAGCAGCGACCGGATCTTCATGAATGGTTTCGCCCGCGCCATCCAATTGGAGCGCCACGCCCGCGAGCTGTTGTTCCAGAGTGTCGTGCAGATCGCGGGCAATGCGGTTGCGTTCGGCGCTCACCGCTTCGCTGCGCAGTTTTTCGCCGATGATTCCCATCTGCCGCGACACACGCCGGCGTAACAGCCCCACCCAGCCGAGCGTTACCGCGAGCACCACGATCGTGCCGCCGAGCGTGAGTCCCAGGCGCAGAGGCGTCCACCACGGCGCCGCGCGCACGACCCGCACGTCTTCGGGCGTGCGCAACCAGAGCGCGAAATCGTTGACGACGGCGCCGCGCGCACCGACTCCGCCCGGCTTGAATTCCAGATCGCAGGCGCCCGTGACCTCCACTTGCGATCCCGCCGCCCAGGGAATCTCCGGACGCTTGGAGGCGGGCAGGAACGCTCGAAACGGGTGGCCCTCCGAAACGAGGTAAAAGGTGAGCAAACCATCAGCCCGGCGCCATTCCACGTCATTGAGCAGTGCGTTGAATCGCACCAGTCCGCCCGCGTGATCCTCCGCGACGTCCGGGCCGGCGCGTCGGACGATCTGGGGCGCGAGAAGTCTTTTGACGGTTATGAATTCGGGCGGTGGCAAAGTCCCGTGGCCCACTGGCCGCGCCACCGCTTCCGTCAGCGACGCAATGGCGCGCGAGGTGTCCACAAAACCGGCGACTTCCACCTGATCACCCACTTTCACAGTGGCTTTGGAAGATTCCACGCGCACCCCGGCGGTTCCCTCCTGAATGAAGAAAAACTCTCCCGGCTTCACGAAGTTGACCGTGCCTTGAGTCACCTTGCGATGAAACCGCTCGGGCTCACGGGAAAACGACAATAGCCCGGTCAACGGCACACGCGGCCCACTGAACGGATCTTTCGGCGGCGGCCGGAGCACCTCCACCTCGGCTCTCGAAGGCACCGTCAACCGGATGCGAACCGCCTCGGAACGGAAATTGGCAATCGGGCGGGAGAACCCGCGCACGCGCACGCGCGCATCGACCAAGCGCCGGACGGACTACCCTTTCCAGACCATGAATTCCACTTCACACAAATGGCCTTCCGACATCAGCGCCAATCCTATTTTCCCATCCCACAGGCGGCGCACTCCCCAGACAACGCCTTCGAGTTCGACAAATTGCGAGACTTCGCTCCCGGAGATCAATTGCTCCATGGAAACGCGGCGCGCCTTGGGCACGGGGCCGGTGCCAACCCGATGAAAACGTTGCGGGATGATCACCGGCGAATAACTGCCCGGGCCGGTAATGCCATCGATTTCAATGATCGCACCCAGCTCGTTCTCGGTTTTGGGCAGATCGCCTCCAGCCCATATTCCGCGGTTCTTCGCGCTGTTCAAATCCACGCTGATCGCTTCCCTGCCATCGTGAATCTTGAACCAACCATCGCCGTAATCGATGAACG
>JBQCEJ010000402.1:0-9875 GCA_051960355.1 Verrucomicrobiota bacterium
CGGGGCCCCCCCCCTCCGGCTATGGCGAGTTTCTAGCCGCGCACCGTTGACATGCCCGGAGCGACCTAGCCTCGTTACTCGCGCATCCTGGGTCTTATTGTTTCAATCCGCGCTCCGATCACAGGACCGGAGCGACTACGCCGCTTTCTTCATCCTTCCATCGCTTGCGGCTGTTTCAATCCGCGCTCCGATCACAGGACCGGAGCGACGGCCTCGGCTGATAGCTGGTGGAATTCCAAACTGAGTTTCAATCCGCGCTCCGATCACAGGACCGGAGCGACAAAAAGACGAGAACCGCACTCCGCACCTGGACATGTTTCAATCCGCGCTCCGATCACAGGACCGGAGCGACTGCGACCCTCTCAAACGATTGAGCCGCAGAGTGTTTGTAGGGCATTTGCGCGAAAATGCCAAGATGACATCGCTATCCGGCGATGTATTTGTCAAAGAACGCAAGAAAAGACGTTTGAAGTCAGGCAAATCTGCTGGCCGCGAAGTCTTCCATGGGAAGCCGGTGCTGGGGGTTCGCGGAGAGCGGTTCATAGAATCAAAGGTTCAGTCAGATCAAGCGGCTTCTGGTTTCCATGATGTTCAATCCGGCTCTTGGCTGTTTCATCCAGAAAATAGAACCTCAGTGAATCTTCCTCCGGCTTGATTTCGTGCAGGAGCCGGTCCCGTAATTGCACCCACTCGGTTTGCCCGACCTGACACTCAAAAACACTTTTCTGCACGCGCACGCCATAATCTTCGCACGCGCGGGCTATGCGTCTAAGGCGTCTCAGGCCGGGCTTTTCAGCGGTGGAAACATCATAGGTAATCAGAATGAGCACGCTGGATTACGTCCCGTCGGGGGCAAACTTACAAGTCTTTACTTGGGAACGAAGGGGACATAATCCGCCAGATCTCCGCGTAAGTGTCGCGCGAGTATGCGAGCCTGCACAAAGGGCATCTGGGCGAGACGGAATTCCTGATCGAGCAGCGGATGTGTTAACTTGTCCTGTTTGCGTTGTTGATAGGCGGTAATCACGCGCTTGCGTCCGGTTTCCGTGAACTCCACCGCACCACCCTCGCGTTCTTTGAAATCATCCGGACCGATCTGCTGCCGGTTGATGAGGGTCACTGCCAGCCGATCCGCCAGCCATGGACGAAATTCCTCCATCATGTCCAGCGCGAGGGCGGGCCGGTTGGGTCGTTCCGTGTGAAGAAAGCCGACGAACGGATCGAGCCCAATGCTCGTCAAGGCAGCGATGCAATCATGCCGCACCAACGCGTAAAGGAATGAGAGCAAGCAGTTGATACGATCCCGCGGCGGACGCCGATTGCGGGTGCTAAACTGGAAATTCTCGCGTTGTTGCTTGAGTAGGAAGCTGAAAACACCGAAGTAGATCGCGCTGCCCATACCTTCCGAGCCGCGCAATGCATCCACCGCGCCAGTGTCCAAGAGTTTATCCGGCCGCCAGGTTCCCAGCCCCTCGATTTGCCTGGCCAATGCGTCCGTGGCTTCGATCAACCGGCTTTTTTCCTCCGGCGAATCCGTTTCCCGCGCTGCCCGCAGCAAGGAGTTGCGGCTGTTTTGAAGTTTGCCCGCAATGATGTTCCGTGCGATGGCCGCGCGGCGGGCCGAATCATCCGCCGCGCGAAACTGTGTCCGCCGGAGTGTCACGCTCGTATCCGCCACGCCGGTCAAACGGGCCTGCAGATAACCAAACGCGCTCAGGTAATTTACGGCCACGCCGTTTTCCCAGCATAGATCCAGCGCGGGCGGACTAATGGTGCTCGCGCCAAAAACGCAGAGCGATTCGAGATGATGAATCGGAATGGAAAGCTTGCTCCAGCTTTCGGCATTTTCCCGGCAGCGCTCCTCCAAAGGCAGACTGTCGGGATAAACGGGCACTTCCACCTGCAAGGTCAGATGGTCGCGCGCTATGTAACTGCCTGGCGTGGTGAGGTACAAGGTGTTTTGGGCGATGTCAGGCATGGGTCAAGTCACTCGAAATAAGTTGTGCGCCAGCCGCTGGTTGCGGCTTTCGCCTTGTGAAGCTTTCGGAAGGCAAATGTCAAAAAGCGAGCATTCCTCACAGGCAGGTTTGAACACGGCCTGGGGCAGGGGCTGTCCGTCACCGCTATCTGAAGGTTTCAATAGCGCGTGCAGTTTTGCGACCGCCGATTCGGTGCGCTGGCGCAATTCCAGCGTGAATTCAACCTCCCGGCGGCGCTTGCTGTCCGCATGAAAAACGGCCCCACGCGGGATCACCAAATCGAACATTTCCTCCAGGCATAAAGCTTGCGCGCAAAGTTGGGCATCATCGTTTTCCCATTGCCGCCTTTTGCCCAGCTTGAATTCGACGGGAAATAGCGACCCGTCCGGCCGACGCTCCACGATGTCGCATTTGCCGTTCAGTCCCAGGCGATCCGACCAGACGGGCAAGGCGCGGAGCAGGGTTGCGCCTTTGGCGACTTCGTAGCCGGGCAGGTCTGCGTGTTCGTGGACGATATCGCCGCGCTCGGTGTGTTGATTGGCCGAACGCCAGCCTTCGACGATCTTCAACGCCGCCCGCCGGGGGCAATAAAGATAATCGTTGAGCAGCGAGAGGGGCAGCGCCTCCGGCGGATTTACGATTTGCGACCTTGGATTACCGATTGGAGTCACAGAGGCTCAAACCCTTTCTGACCAGCCAGCATCAATGGGAGGACTCCAGCCATATAGCCAAGGAATGAGTTGTATTCCCCAATCCACGCCCAAAGCTCGCCGTCATGTCCGAGCGGCTTCACGGGCAACTTGCCCGCGTCCAACCGGTTTGCCCACAATTGCACGCTGCCCAGCATCAACTCTCGCCAGCCGGGCCATTGACTGCGGTCGGGATTTTCCAGCCGTTGAATCAATTCAGGTTCGACCACGACTGTCTTTGTTTGTGCATCAATGATCCGGCACAACTTGGCGACTTGCGGATAATCCGCGTCCTTCTCCGTCTGAAAAATCTCTTCCATGCGTGAAGCCTTTTCGCCGTGGTCCTGAAGGATTTCGCGCTGCAGTGCATCAGTGCAATCGTCCGGGCCGGGCTGACGATTCTTGCCCGCGCACTCGGCAAATACTTGTTCCAGGATACGCCGTGAGAGTTTCGCCTGCGGATGGAGTGAGAACCCATTGTCCGCATCGTGTCGGAAATCCCAAACCTCCGCGTCGTCGAATTCGCCCGAACGACTGACGCGACCGGCGATTTGCAGCAGGTTCACCAAACCCCAGCTTTCGCGGAATGCACTGCGGAACGAAAAGTCCACACCCGCTTCCACGCAACTCGTCGCCACCAACGTCCAATCCACTTCCTTCGCAGCGAGACGTTCTTTCACTCGCGCCACCGTTTGGGAACGGTCCCGTGGCGTCAGTGCTGTGGAAATGTGTTCCACATTCAAGCCCTGCTTGCAGTCCTCCCTGAGATAATGCGCAAACACGGCAGCCGATTGCACCGTATTGAAAATGATCAGTCGCGGGCCGGGCTTGTTGTGAACGAAATCGCCCAAATGCTTAACGGACATTGCCTGCGGCTCTCGGCAAATTGAAACGCGCTTGCTCTCAAAAGTCATCGTCTCGGTCCGAACTTCCGCATTGATGAGATCGGGAATCTCGCACCGTTCACCATCTTCGAGGAAACCGGGGCGATTCCAGAAGCGCGGCAGGGTGCCGGAGGCCAGAACAAGTTGGCAGCCCCAATCCTCGCACAGTTCCCGCAACCAGCGAAACATCTGCGGCCAAAGCGCCGGCGGAACGGCGGCGTGTGCCTCATCCACAAAGATGGCGCTGCCAGCCACCTGATGGAACTTCCGCAACGAAGCCGTGTCCCGAGCAGCCAACGTCTCGAAGAATTGCACGGCGGTGGTGACGACAACGGGTGAATCCCATCGCGCGGCCAGAGATCGCGCTTCATAGCTGGAGAAATCCACGCGATGATGATGGGCGGCTACAACGTTCGCCATTGCCTCCTTGGACTCACCGGCCAGACACAAGGCGCGGCGATAAACGTCCACCGACTGATCTATGATGTTGGTGAACGGCAGCACGACGAACACGCGGCGCAACTTGCGCTCCGACGCCACCCGCAATAGATGCGCCATGACTGCTGTGGTTTTGCCCGTGCCAACCGGACTGTCGCAGGCAAGGATGCGCTCGTCGGGTTTGATTTCTCGCTCTCGGCAGGCGCGATAAACGTCCCGCCGCAACTTCAACCGTTGCTGTTCTCGAGCATTCGCTGGTGAATTCTTCGCCGACAACCCAGCCACGCATTCATCTAACCGCGCCAACCGCTCCGCTGCACGCAGGTCGGGAGCGGGAACGTCGCGCTCATTCCGATAATGCCGTGCCGTGTCCGAGTGGTCGGCGTCTACGAGGCAGGACAGCGCGAGACGTCGAACCAAGCCAGAGAAGTGCGGATTGGTGACTGGCGATACAGGAACAAACAAACGGTGGTGCTGTTGCAGGTAGCTTTCCAGGTGCTCATCGGTTCGTTGCCACGCTGTTTGTTCCAATCCCTCCAGCTCGCCGGTGTCGCGAAAGACGAGATTCTGACCGTTGGCAAACTTGGCCTTCTCCCTGGGAAACGACGGCAGCCCGAGATGATGCGCGTAGGCCGTGAATGCCGCCTCGAATTGTTTCAAATGCAGCAAATGGGCCGTGCCCGCTTCGACGTGATTGAACCCGTGCTTGTTCTTCCGATTGTGGCGCAGTACCTCCTGAAACAACTCGTCCAACTTGCCGAGGTCGTGATACGCCGCCGCCCGTTCGACCGCTGCCACAAACGGACCGTACCACTTGGGCGACAATGCTGCCGCTGCCCGTGCAAACAGTGTCGCATCACGGAGGACATTTCCCGCGTGGTCGCGATACGACTGTTCCAGTGCGCCATCACGGGCGCTGTGAGCCAGCGGTTCAACCATGGGCACGGAATCGCTCACAAGGCGTAGTCGTGGTATTCACCGCATTGCGCAAACGTGAACTTGCAATCTGGGCGGATGGGCTGGTCCTTGATTTTCTCCCACGTTGGAAGCGCACCGTAATCAGCCAGCGACTCGGAAGCCTTTTCGAGCTTCTTGGGTGTGAAGGCGTCAATAAACGCGAAGTCGGAAACAGAACCTGCGCGGCTCTTGTGGGTGAGCGTGTGGGCGTGGACGACTTCAACCATTGAGCGGACAGCCGAGCGGGTGCTGGCGTAGGTGTGTTTGAGCAGGTGCAGCATCAAATCCACGTCCTGCTTGGTGCATCCGGTTTTGTGTGCTTGGTTCGGGTTCACGAAAAACGGAACGGCATAAAGTCCGTGCTTCACGACTCGGAACGCCATCGGGGCCATGCCGCGATCTTTTCCAGCTTCGACGCCTGAATTGCTGGTCCACTTCTACAATTCGATGTAAATCGGAGCGATGGAGACGCGGACGCCAAAAGTAGCGACTCCAGCGCGAATTGTGTCCGCTCCGCCTTCCTCAAGGAACGTATTGCCGAAAAGCCGTCCGTCCCAGTAGGCATCAATGAAACCCTGGCCGATCTTGCCGTCATTCGGCTCCATCTTCTTTTTGATTTCATCACGGTTGCGTCCCCGGCTCTCCAGGATTTGGAAACTATCATCAGACAAACCAAGTGACGCCTTTGTTTCACTCCAGACGACGCCTTCCTTTTCGAGAACGAGATCGCGGAGCTTTCGCTTCACGGACACAGGCGAAATTTCGCCTGTGCCATCGGGGCGTTGGCGCGGGGAACTTTCGCGCTCCGGATCGCCGTTGGGATTGGATTTGCGGACTTCCAAAATCAGGAGTCCAGTGATGCGGGGGACATTGTTTTCGTATTTTTGTGTGCTCATAAATCGGGTCGTTTTGTCTTGGTTTATTGTTTCTGGTTTTCAGTTTTCGGGTGGTCAGCAAGATAGCCGAGCAAGAGTTTTGCTTTGTCGGTGTCGGTCATGCGCTGGGGCAATTCATCCGGTTGAATCGCTTCAGTGCAGGCGGCGATCGCGCTGAGGAAATACTTCACCAAACCAACTGCTTCTGGATCGTTGCTTTGGAAGGTTCGCGCCCAGGCTTGGTAGGGAGTTAATCGCTCCGCTAATCGCGCCAGTGCAAAGACAGGCTGTTCGAGGGCGGTGTTGAACAACGCGTTGCCGATGAGTTGCGACGGCGAATCGCCCTTCCGCACATGTTTGCAGTATTGCAGATGCAGGCTGTCCGCCAAAGCGAGCAGTCGTCCGATTTGGGTCGTAGGTTCTTGCATAAAGTCCTTTCGGTGATGTCCGAGTTGATGAAGGAGAATTCCGAGGAGAGCGATTGTTTTGACCGACTGCCAGCGGACGGTGTCGCTAAAGGCCGTCCACTCGCGGGTGGTTTTCGCTGCGCCAAGAGCAATCAGCACAGTGCTCATCCGCTTTATCAGCAATTCCAAGGCGATGCGGGCCTTTTGTCGCATAAGCGGCGCGTCCGCAAGGAACACGTCGTAGGCATCGCCAACCGATAACGCACGTTGATAAGTGGAGCTGAATCCGCTCTTGGCATCTGCGCTCCAAACGCGATTGACGACCGACGCCAATTCAAGCGGGCATGGTGCGGTGTGGGACCGGAAAACAGATTGCTTCGTGTTCTTGTCGTAAAACCAAACCGAAAGTTGAGGCGCGTTGCGCGCCCCCGCTTCCCAATCCCGCGCCGCCCGAATCACATCTCGCACCCGCAGGCTGCGGTTGAGGCTGATTTGTTTCTTGGCCTTGTCTATCGGACAGAACGCAAGCAATCGGACGCTGAGATTGGGGTTGGCCGCCAGTTTTCCCTCAAGCATTTCCAACACCGGTTGAGCAATGGCCTCGAAATCGGCATCCGAAAATGAGTTGGCTTCGCCGCCGAACATTTCCGCCAGTTGCGCCCGGCATTCCGACTCACCTTCCAGATAGGCCACAAGCAATTCGCGTTTTTCGGGTTGCGCGCTGGGTATCGCCCGGCAAGTGATGCCGCGCTTGTCTTCGCTGGCGAGGTAAAGCAGCGCGTCGCTCATCTTCTGAACCCGCACCGAGGAGACCGGGAATGATTGCGAACCTTTGAAACTATACCGCTGCAACGCCTGCACCTCATTGGTGTTCACCGAGAACAGCTTCACATTCCCAAGCTCCGCAACTTTCGGCCCGGCGGGAAATTTGTCCTGCAACTTTGCAGTCTCACCAAAAGCATCCTCCATAATTGCGCTTTGCTGCGGTTCACCAACAGAGCTATGGGATTGCGCCTGGATAAGGGCTTTGTTGATTAGCGTGCTTGTCGCCGAATGGGCAACTCTGCAAAACGTCGTGTCTGGCGATGCCAAGTCTAGATAAACTGGTTGGTTTGCGTTCTTGTCCTGCTTGGCCTTCTGTTTCCAGTAGTCGGGCGAGGCAATCTCTGGCGTGCGTTTCTTCCAATCAAGTGTCCCAAACAAAACTTCCTGAAACAGCAGCAACTGCCTGCGGTCAGACTCCGCGGTCTGATCCACCATCAAAGCTGCCAGCGACTCGGCGAAGGAAGGTAACGTGGGTTTCGATTTTACGAGCGTTTCCAGCAGCGTCGTGAAGTTCTTCAAACCGACCAGTTCACGGGGCAAGAACTCGACGAGTTCTGAAACCAATTCGGAACACGAACGTTGAAACTGCTTCTCCTGGCTCGGGCTGAACTTCTGCGCCTTTGAAAGCGTGAACAGGGCACGAATGGACTCCTTGATTTCCCCGGCGCTGGAGTTTTTGTTCTTTCCCTGCGCGAGCAGTTTCTCAATGACGGGGGTGAGTGCGTCTGCTGAAACGTCATCAAGTCGGCGGAACGGGGTTGGGATGTTGAATCCAGGAAAGCTTGACCCGGCTGAGCCATGTTCGACACGGAACAAGTTTGCTGCTGTTTTGCCGGGTAGAACATCGATTCGGAAGGGGTTGGCAGCGTCGTCAAGCGACACGACAAACAAATCTCTATTCTTCCCCATCGGGTTGATTCGAGGATGGCGCGACGGCGCTGCCGTTCCAAGCCGCTCCAGCGAGTCCGCTACTTGTGAAAGTTCGTTAAGCATAGGTGAGGACTCCTTTCTCGACGCGGAGGTCGGGGTGATTGCGCTTGTTGTAGAACGACGGCTTCACTTTGCCGTTCTGCATCTGGTCGAAGACCATTTTCAGCATGGTGGGCAGTTCATGATTCTCGATTTCGCAGACGCGCGTCTCCGGGCGGAACGGGCCGACATAGTCCGGCGCGAATTCCTTCCAGCCCAGACAAGGCGTGTAAAACCATTGCCCGCGATCCAAGGCGCGATTGAAAACGTCGTGATAGGCGTGCGGCGGCCAGGTGGTGCCATCGTGATGCCCGGCAAACTCGGCCTGCGCGTAAAGCCGGTAACACACGTTGACCAGCACCACGGTAAAAAACTGGAAGTTATTCGTCCCGGATTTGCGGAGCGGCCCGCCGTAATTCGTGGTGTAGCGATGGAATTGCACCGGCGCGCAAATCTCGACCTTGGTGGGCCGCACGTTCACTGATTTCCAGCGCAGGACGGATTCAAAGATGCCCTTCACCGCTCTGACGGTGGGCGAAAAGTACGACACGGGCGACGAGCCGGTGTCGGGCCGCGTCCACATCGCGGTTGGGCCGGAGATTTCAAGTTGGATGGGGTAGGGTTTCATAAGATTGTTGTTAGAGGTATTCAGAAAACCAGCAGACGAGCTGTTCTGCGTGAAAAGCGCGGAAGGAATTGACGGTACTGGGGAGAGAATTGCATTGCTTCCATTTGCCATAAAGTCGTTGATGGCCTCTCATCTCCGAGTGATTCCGTGTGCGCGTAGAATTTTGCCATGATTCGTTTTCCCAACTCCAACTTGTCTGCGGGGTTTACCATCCCGACCTTTGCCTGACAAGTATTTGCTAAATTTTGTTGTTAATTGTGCTTCAGCATAATGACAGGGGTGGGACAAATACGGTCCGACCCTCCTCTGGGGAAAAGATTCTTGGACGACTTTGATCTGGCTCCAACATGGGGCCGCAGCATGAAACATTTCGGTCAATGGATGCATCGCATCGGGAAATGCCGAAAGCAGAACCTCATGCGCAAAGAAAAGTCCGGGGGGCAGGAGTATTTTTTGGATTCCGGCGAAGCGCGGAGAACTGACCTGGGAAATTGCCGTCTGTATCGCGTCGAATTACAGGCAAGATGCAGCCCCCGTTTCAGTCAAAATACTACACTGGTACTACACTCCTTGTTGTTTCCTAAAAAATAACATGGCGGAGAGAGGGGGATTCGAACCCCCGATACGGCTTTTGACCGTATACCGGTTTAGCAAACCAGCGCCTTCAGCCACTCGGCCATCTCTCCAACCAGCACCTTAACCTTTCCGTTTCATTTTCAAGCCTTGCAGCGACCAGACTTTTCAGTGCTGTTTCGATCGCAAGATTGGAACCTGAAATGGTGAATCTCGGTTCGCGGTAAGCTAGGGCAGGTGCCACGGAGGCGTCAAGGTCAAAGGAAAATTTACAGCAATGGAGCAGGGCAAAAGCGAGAATTCCTCCCGGGGAAACTGCGTCGTGGCGAGCTTGTTTTTCGGAGCGAAATTATTGCCGGAGGCGGACGAGAACAGATGAACTCAAAGCGGCGCGACGTTGCTTTGTCGATCTGCCTGGAAGTCGCGCGGCGGCGGTCATGGGGAAACTTTGGACAGCCAATCGTTCGAGCCTGAAATGGATTTATGTCGCTCTTGTTCGGCGCGGAAAATCCAGAAGTCTCAGTCGGGATGTTAATAACGCACAGCTATTTGTAAAATGAGCGGTAGTGTTCGCGACGCCAGTTGGGAAAGCTTACCCAGATCAAAATGCCGGACCATTACAAAATGCCTGACGGTTCGCGTGTGTGCATG
>JBQCEJ010000403.1:0-6188 GCA_051960355.1 Verrucomicrobiota bacterium
ATGTATGAAACCAAGGGCGAATGGGACGACAAGTATTTCCCGGAAAACAACCGCCGGGTGAGACGCCAGAAGCAAAGCCCCATCCGTGTTGTCATCGGCAACCCACCGTATTCAGCGAAGCAAGAGGGTGCGAACGACAACAATCAGAATTTGGAATATGAGACTCTCGACGCGCGAATTGCAGCCACATACGCAGACAGAACTTCGGCGGTAAACAAGAACAACCTTTACGACAGTTACATTCGTGCGATTCGCTGGGCAAGTGACCGTATCAATGGCAAAGGCATCGTTGGCTTCGTCACCAACAGCTCGTTTATCGACGGTAATGCAATGGATGGATTGCGGACCTGTCTGGCTGAAGAATTTTCCACCATCTACGTTTTCAATCTTCGCGGCAATCAACGCACGTCCGGTGAAACCTCTCGCATGGAAGGAGGCAAAATCTTCGGCTCAGGCAGCCGCGCCGGCATCGCTATTTCCCTTTTCATTAAGAACCCTGACAAGGGCGGGAAGTGCGAACTCCAATACCACGAGATGGATTCGTATCTGCCCCGTGAGGAAAAACTCGCCATTATCCGTGGCCTCCAAAGCCTAAATGGACTGCACCGGGAAAAGAAATGGAAACGCATTCAGCCGAATGACAGTCACGACTGGATTAACCAGCGTGACCCGGCCTTTGACAAATTTAGAGCGTTCGATGAAGAGCCAAACTCGGTCTTTCTGGCCCGTTCGCGAGGTGTTGAAACAAGTCGTGACCCTTGGGTTTACAACACTTCTCGCAAAATCCTCGTTGCAAACATGACGGCGACCACAAGTTTTTACAATACGCAGGTTGGGCTTCACGGAGCTGCGTGTCGTGCTGCTGGAAAAGATGCGGAGAAAGAGGCCCTGCGTCTGATAGACACCGACCTCAAGAAGATCAAGTGGACGCGGGGTTTGATAAAAAACCTTTGCCGAGAAGAAAAAGCAGTGTTCTCGAAAGAGAGGGTCGGCGTCGCGGTTTATCGACCATTCTGCAAAGCATGGCTCTATTACGATCGGCACTTTAACGAGTATTTCAAGGAGCGTATCTACCCGAGCACATCACATTCAAATCTCGTGATCTCAGTGCCTGGCTCAAGTAACAGCAAAGACTTCTCTTGCCTGGTTCTAAATATTCTACCTGACCTGAATGTGAACGACGGTGGTGGCCAATGCTTCCCCCTCTATCTCTACGAAAAGGACGCGCCGCAGGAGGGCGAACTGATCAGTCACGCGGCGGAAGGCGAGTTGGTGGACGGCTACCGGCGGCGCAGCGCCATCACGGATGCCATCCTAGCCGATTTCCGGGCGGCGTATGAGAAACGCATCACCAAGGAAGACATCTTCTACTACGTCTATGGCGTGCTGCATTCGCCGGAGTATCGCACGCGCTTCGCCAGCGATTTGAAGAAGATGTTACCGCGACTGCCGTTCACGCGGGAGACGGCGGATTTCTGGCGTTTCAGCCAGGCGGGCCGTGACCTCGCGCAGTGGCATCTGAATTACGAAACCGTCGAGCCCTCGCCGGTGAAGGAGCATCACAGCGAACTCTTAAGCGATCCGGCCAAGGATTTCCTCGTGCAGAAGATGACCTTTGGCCGCAAGGACAAGCAGGTGGACAAAACCACCATTCATTACAACGCCCGCATCACGCTTACAGGCATCCCGCTGGAAGCCTACGACTACGTGGTGAACGGCAAGCCCGCCCTCGAATGGATCATGGAGCGCTACCAAATCACCGTGGACAAGGACAGCGGCATCCGCAACGACCCGAACGATTGGGCGCGAGAGCACAAACAACCCCGCTACATCCTCGACCTCCTCAAACGCATCGTCCGCGTGAGCCTGGAGACGATGAAAATCGTGAACGCGCTACCGGCGTTGAACGAGCGGAAGTGACGGAAGCATCCGCCTCAGTTCGTCACCGAATACAAACGAGTGCTACCTGTCGCGTGTGCGGCAAGCATAGCTTGATGACCATGCCCGCCCGGTGGGGAGAAGCGAATTGTCGGGATCGGAGCGTTTGCCTATCCTTCGAGGGGTAAGACCGAGCATGAATACCGTTTCGGACGCATTGCAAAGTTTGTTGAGGCGCATCCAGCCGACTGGCGGAGAGTTGCAGGCTGCGGAGCGGCATTTTGCCACGATCAAGGGCCGGCTCGAAAGCGTCTTCTCGATGAAGAAATTCCTGCTGGCTGGCAGTTTCAGTCGGGAGACTTTCATCCGCGGCAGAAGTGACGTGGACGTATTTGCGCAAATATCACTGGACGATATTCGCCGGCGTGACGGATGGAAGTCATCAAGCACCGTCCTGGACAATTTTCGCAGGGAGATCACCGCCCGACTTCCAAACTCCCGAGTGGGCCGTGACGTTCACGCGGTTGTGGTTCAATTCAGCGACATGGACGTGGATGTCGTTCCGGCAGCATGGGGAGGATTTTCCACTGAATATAAACGTCCCCTCTATTACATACCAGACGGAAGCGGCGACTGGATGCGGACGAGTCCTGGAATCCACAACAGCTACATCGCAACCAAAAATCAGGAGAGCCGGGGAAAACTTCGCGCCGTGGCACAACTCTTCAAGTTCTGGCGGGTTTGCCGCGATCCCGCCATCCCGATTTCGGCATTTCACATCGAAATGGTTCTGGCGAGCGAAGGCATTTGCACCGGCGTCAAGAGCTACGCTGAGTGCATGACTGAACTGCTTCAGAAAATAGCAGAGCGCGACTGCGCGGGCATCCGTGACCCTTACAACATCAGCGGGAACATCGCCGCGACCAAAACCGAACCACAGCGCGCCACTGCGCTCGCCTCTGTGAGGAACTCACGCGAACACGCCAAAGCGGCGCTGACTGCCGAGCGGCTCGGGAGAATTAACGAGGCGTTGCAGCAGTGGAACTATGTCTTCAACTACAAACTATTGCGATGAGCGAACCCGTGAGCGGTTGTGATATTCCACAGAGGCAAAATAGCGAACGCTCGCTGAAACATATTGCCGCATGGTCGCACCTCTATGGTCATGCGAAGGTCATGGCTGGGTGGCAGTTTGCGCTTTCTGTTCCTTGCGCCTTGGCGATGTCCCTGGTTGCCCTGCGCTGGCCCGAAGCCAAGGTGGTTACGACGCCGCTCTCGCTGCTTTTTGGTTGGCTCGATGTTCTATGGCTCGACAGAATCCAAAATGACCGCAAGAAAGCGGCGGCAAAGATGCAGGAGCAATTCGACTGCGAACTTTTCGAGCTTCCGTGGAATAATGTTCGTTGCGGTGAGCGACCCGAAACGGAAGAGTTAAACAGAGCGGCGGATACATTCCGGCGAACGGTCAAAGAGGCCAATCATCGGGATTGGTATCCGACCGAAGTTGGACGATTGCCGGTGAACCTGGCACGGCTGATCTGCCAGCGCGCGGCGGTTTGGTGGGACATGTCTCAGCGGCGGAAATACGCCGGGTGGTTGATTGCCATCGTGGCGATGCTGGCGGTTGGAATTATCGGCATATCCTTCACCGCCGATCAACGAGTTCGGGACATGGTGCTTTCCGTCTACGTGCCTCTCGCCCCAGCGGTGGTTTGGGCAGTGCGGGAGTTCATTCGCCAGAGAGACGCCGTCGGGTCTTTGGAAAATCTCAAGGCTCTGATTGAGCGTATGTTCGCCGGTGTGATCACCGGCAAGCGGTCGGTCTTGGAAGCAGGCGAGTTTTCACGCGACATTCAGGATATGCTTTTCGACGGACGGTCACGCAATCCACTGTTCTTTAATTTCATCTACCGACGCCTCCGTCCGGATCACGAATTGCGGATGAATGAGAAGGCAAAGGAGATGGTCGAGGAAGCGCTTGCGAAGCGAGCACAATGGCAATGAGGATTCCGACCTTCAACGAGACCGTCATCAGACAGATTGCGAACGTGCTTGAGGGTGCGGCTTCGCATCGTGAACTCACCGCGCTGTTCAGCGAGTGTAATATCGCCGAGCAAGGCGGGAATCCAAAGTGGGAGCGAATCACCCTTGCACTAACGTTTCGACAACACCAAGACGGGTGCGGAAATAAGTCGTTGGACTCGTTCAAGCCATGATGAATCCCGTTCGATTCGTAGGGCAGACCAGCCGCTTTGAGGAATTCCGGCATCGTCTCAACGAAGTGATTTCGTTTGCGGGGCTTCAGCTTGGCGAAGACGGTCAAGTTCGCGCGGTCACCGTTGCGAAAACCTTGAGTGAGGCGGCCCAACGGGCAGGACGGTTACGCAAGCTCTTGGAGCAACGGCAGGTCCACCCGGATGCCTTGGTATTTTGTCGAGAGGAGCTATTGAAGGATAATTATTTCCATGCGGTGTTCGAGGCGACAAAGAGTGTCGCCGACAAGCTTCGAGCTAAAAGCGGATTGATTTCAGACGGTGCGGAATTAGTGGACGCAGCGTCCTCGATCAAGAATCCCGTGCTGGCCATAAACACCCTCCGCACCGAAACCGAGCAATCCGAGCACAAAGGTTTCGCGAATTTGCTCAAGGGGGTATTTGGCACTTTTCGGAACGTGACCGCCCATGCACCGAAGATTCACTGGACGATAGAGGAACAGGACGCCCTAGACCTGCTCACGATGGCTTCTTATCTACACCGTCGGTTGGACCGGGCCGTGAAAGTGCCCCAACCATGAGGGCTGTTCAATTGTCTCTCCGTCCAGGTTGCTTCAGAACCATCGGCGCAATGCCGAAAACCATTTTGCGGTAGTTCCGTCCGATTCCAACGGCGGCAACGTCACTCGCCGAAAACCACGTTCGCAGTGGACGAGCACGCATTCGTGGTCGCGAAGGTTGCGGAGCTTGTGCGGCTTGATTTTGTGCTCCTCAGTTTCGGAGTAGTTCGTATTGCTCTTCCCGGCACTGTAGCCCCATGAACGTTTCACGACGCGCTTTTTGCCGAGAAAGTCGGCAGCTTGGACCGCGTCGGCCTCGTCGGCGGCGCGGAAGATGAGGCGGTTGCGCAGGTTCAGCGTCAGCACTTTGGCTTTGTCGTTGCCAAGCGGCGGCACGAGTGAAGTTGTGCTTTGCGCGGCGGCGACCACGGTTGCGCCGGCCTCGCGGATCACGTCCACGCAATTGTAATCGCTCGTGCCGTCCTCGCTTGCAGTCATGAATCGTTGCGCTTCGTCAGCCCAGAGAATCAGCACGTTATCTTTCGCTCGCTCGGCTTTGGACTTATCGAAGCGGCGCAGGGCGTGGTTGTAATAGAGCAGTTTCAGGAACGTGTTCACATAGCGCCGCTCGGTTTGGAATTTCTGTGGCATCGTCGTCAGAATGATTTTGCCGTGGTCAATCGTGCTGAAGTTGAACGTGCTTTCGCCGGTGCAGAACACTTCAGCTACTGCGGGCGTGAGAAAGTATTGCAGGTAGTTGGCAATGGTTTCGCGAACGCCGCCAAGTTGCTCGTCCGGCTGGGTGAGGAAACGATTCGCGAAGTGCGCGTAAACGGCTTCGCGACGGGGCGTTTCGAGTAACGCCTCAAGGTTTTCCATTTCTTCTTCAAGCAATTCGCGGTCGGACAATAGCTCGAACGCGGCCGCCAAAGTCACCGGTCGGCTCAACTCGAATAGCATTTCAAGCGCATGGGCGATGTGGGTCTGCGCCTGGCTCTTGAAGAAGCCTTTGTCGCCGCCCTGGCCGAGACTCGTTGCCGTGTCCACGACGAACTTTGCGTAGGTGCTGAATGGAATACTGCGGTCGCCGGTAAGGTTGTATCGGTGTGGCGGCGACCACTGCGCGTCCGTTGCGTCGCCTTGGATTTGGAGATGTATCAAGTCGTGCTCACGCCCATAGTGCCGCGCCATTGCCGCGAGCGTTTCCCAATAGACGCCTTTCTCGTCAATGCACAGGCCGCCCCACGTCGGCTCGTTTTTGAAAACTTGGTGGGCCAACTGGTTGATGCCGGAACTGGTTTTACCTGAGCCGGTGTCCCCGGTGATGAGCCAGCCACGGCAGAATTGATTTCGCCGCCAAGTCAATCCGCCGAGCCGTGCCACGAACCCGCCTTTGCTCGGTTTGAACAACAGCCATACGGCGATGAGTGCCAGCAGGATTCCTCCTGCGAGCATGAAGTGTTGCGGATGCCGGAGCAGCCACTCCAGATCGGGTGGAAAGACAAACGGGATAAATGGGATGAAGTCGAGCTTCACG
>JBQCEJ010000404.1:0-4595 GCA_051960355.1 Verrucomicrobiota bacterium
AATTGAGCGTCTGGCTGTGGAAGCTGGCAACCCCGTCACGTTTGACCGTGTGCTTCTGGTCAACAACGATGGTAAGATCACGGTGGGCTCACCCACCGTCACCGCCGCAACCGTAGTTGCGGATGTGGTTGAGCACATTCGGGGTGAGAAAAAGATCACCTTCAAGATGAAACGCCGCAAAGGCTATCACAAAACTATCGGCCATCGTCAGGAATTGACGATCGTCAAAATCAAAGAAATCAAAGCTTAATTTTATGGCACATAAGAAAGGTCAAGGCAGTGTACGCAACGGACGCGACAGCGTCAGCAAGCGGCTTGGCGTGAAACGTTTTGGCGGTGAAGTCGTGACTGCGGGCAGCATCCTCGTCCGCCAACGCGGCACGAAGTTCCTCGCGGGCCAGAACGTCGGCACCGGCCGCGACTGGACTCTGTTTGCGCTGGTTGACGGCAAGGTCCTGTTTGATAAAGACAGCCGCCGGATCAACGTCGTGGCGGAAGTCCCTGCGCAGAACTAATTTTGCGGCAAGCAATTTCACGGCGAGGTCTTCGGCCTCGCCTTTTTTATTTCACAGGAAGCTCCCGATTAGCACCGCCCGCAGCTCGCGTTCCCAGCCACCAACGTTATGTTCATTGACCAAATAAAAATTTTCGCCCGACCCGGTCACGGAGGCAAAGGTTGCGTGGCGTTCCATCGCGAAGCTTACGTTCCCAAGGGCGGTCCTAGCGGCGGTAACGGCGGCCGCGGCGGCAGCGTGATTCTGCAAGCCGACCACGATCTCAACAATTTGATCGGCCAGTATTATCAGCCGCGTTTGCTCGCTCAGGACGGCAAGGGCGGTTACGGAAAAGGCATGGACGGATTGGCGGGCAAAGATCTGATCGTCAAGGTGCCTTGCGGCACGCTCATCTGGAAACTGCCGACGCCCGAAGGCGCTGACGAGGAATCTTCCGATGAGGACGAAGAAAAGCCGATGTTGCGAACGGGCACCCGGGATCGCGGTATGATCCGGCATTCCAGCGGCGCAGCCGCCATGGAAGTGGATTTGTCCAAAGAAGACCAGCAGCCAACCAGTCCAATCGACGCTCCCAAAGGCGAGTTGATTGCCGATTTGACCGAGCATGGACAGCAATTCGTCCTGTGCAAAGGCGGACGTGGCGGGTTGGGCAATCGCAATTTCGCAACCGCCGCGCGGCAGACGCCGCGCTTTGCGCAACCCGGCGAACCCGGTACCGGTGAAGGCGAATATCTCCTGGAATTGCGCATTGTCGCGGAGGTGGGTTTGGTTGGCTATCCCAACGCGGGAAAATCCACTTTGCTTACGGCCATTTCCCGCGCGCGCCCTAAAGTTGCCCCTTACCCATTCACGACACTGCATCCGCAGATCGGTATTCTGGAATATCCCGATTACCACCGCCTTACCATTTGTGACGTGCCGGGATTGATTGAAGGCGCGCATCAGAATGTCGGCTTGGGTCATGCGTTCTTGCGCCACATCAAGCGCTGCAAAGTCTTGGTTATCTTGCTGGACATGGCCGGTACGGATGGCCGGGAACCTTGGGATGACTACAAGAAGCTGCTGAAAGAACTGGAACTCTACGATCCCAGTCTGTTGGAACGTCCTCGTCTGGTGGTTGCCAACAAGATCGACGAGGCCGTGGCGGAAGAGAAACTGAAGATGTTCAAGCGCAAGGTGCGCAAGACTCCGGTTTTGCCCATTTCAGCGGCCTTCGATCAAGGCGTCGACAGTTTTAAGCAAGCGATTCGTGACGCCGTGACCGAGGCGAGTTAGGTTTCAATCCGGAGCCAGGCTCAGTTTTTTGCCTGGTATTTCCCGGCAACGGCAGCCATGAAGTCAGTCAGGTCCAAGGTCATGCTTTGGATGTCTTCGAGCTGGATGTTGACGTCGGAAAGAAATGCTCCGGCCATTCTCGCCCCGGCGGAAGTGCCGCTGCGACGGGCTTCAAAGGTGAAGAGTGTTTTCTCTCCATAGGTCATTTTCCCCACCACGCGCAAGACCGGTTGCCCTCCGCCGAAGAGTCCGACGAAATAGCGCGCCGCACCGCCGCCTTTGGCGTAATCGGTGATCGTGTTTTCGAGCTTGAGCACCCGCGCGCCGGGTTTGATGTCGGACTCCCGTGTGACCACATGCGCGAACACTTTTCGAGCATTCAGGAGACGTTCGAGTTCTATGACGAGATTCTCTTTTGCCAATGTGTGCGGGCCTTCTTCCTCGGCATTGTGAAGTCTGGCCGTTGAAAGCGTCGGTGGAATGTAAAGCGTGTCGTAGCCATTAAAATCGAAATCAGAGGCAATCCAGCATTTGTCCAGGTGCGGATCCCGAAAATTCCAACCGCCATCAGCAGCCGAGCGCTTGCCGATATCGATGGTCCGGCCATCGGTGGCGATGTATTTGGAAGGGTAATGGTTTGTCTCAACGGTGGATCGAGGTGAGGCGCAGCCGAACAACGATAGAATAACGACGCACGAACTGAGGGTGGCCGCTGTTTTCAATTGGTTTTTCATGGTCTAATTTCTGAGTTGGGTTCTGTAGTCGTCAGGAGGCCGGGACTTCGTGAGCATTCGTTGCCCTTCCTCTTCACTGATTTGTTCGACGGTGCATTCCGGCCTCCAAAATCCTGGAATGGAGGCGCGCAGGTAATAAACATGGCCAGCCTGCAAGTCAATCGAGAGAAGGTTAGTTTGTCCCTGAATGGTTCGCGTGATGAAGCAATGCGGCGATTCCTCCCAACAGAGGTAAGCGCCGGCGGCGACTTCACCAATCAATCGCTGCGGGGTTTGGGGCATGACATTGGGCGGAAAGATACCTAACAACGGAACCGCCGGACCTTGCGATCGCGGATCGAACCTTGGACCGTTGGCGACGGGATCAGAGCCATAAAAAATAAATCCGACGCCCGAATTGAGCCCTTTTTCTGGACGTATCAGATAAACCCGCGCTTTGTCGGGATCTTCGATTCGTTTCGACTGATCCGGAAAAGGTGGGTATTGCCGGGTCGGACCATGCAAGCAGCCAGAACAAAGTCCTGCCATGATCGCCAAACCAGTGAGAATTCGAATCCTTAGCCCGCAGGTCATGAGCTACTTCTAAAAGCAACAAGTTCGGTTGGCCAGCAGAAAATCGTTTGTGCAGTGGGTTGGGTTTTGTTGAACGTGGATGCGTTGAAACTGCTCTCCAGCGAAGCGAATTCATTGTCCGCTTCTCGAATTTTAACAGAGCGCTGGATAACCCAACTGCCTCTCGCTATACTCGTCGAATGTTAAGAGCTGGAATCGTCGGTCTGCCGAATGTGGGTAAGTCCACTTTGTTCAATGCCGTGACGCGAACGCGCAAGGCAGAAGCCGCAAACTATCCGTTTTGCACCATCGATCCCAATGTCGGCATGGTGACGGTTCCCGATGCGCGGCTTTACGAGCTGCAAAAAATTGCCAAAACAACCGTCGTGATCCCGGCCGCCATCGAGTTCGTGGACATCGCCGGCCTGGTCAAAGGTGCCTCGCAGGGAGAAGGTTTGGGAAACAAATTCCTGACGCACATTCGCGAAGTCGATGCCATCGTTCAGGTCGTTCGTTGTTTTGAAGATGGCGATATTCATCACGTCACGGGCAGTGTTGATCCGGTGCGGGACATCGAAGTCATCAACACCGAACTTGTGCTGGCCGACCTTGATGCAGTTAAGAAACGCCGCGAGCGCATCGCCAAAGAGGCCAAGCGCGGAGACAAAGCCGCCATCGCCGAGGACGCTGTGCTGGCCAAGATCGAACCCACTTTGGATGCCGGCAAGCCAGCGATTCTGGTGGCGCTTACGCCGGAAGAAAAAGTGATTTCACGCGCGTTGTTTCTGCTCACCGACAAACCCACGATTTTCGCCTGCAACGTCAAGGAATCCGAATTGGCCGCTGGCGACAAGAATCCTCACGTGCAGAAAGTTCAGGAATATGTCAAAGCACATCTGGCCTGCGAAGCGGTTGTGATCAGCGCGCAGATCGAGAGCGACTTGACGGACCTTTCTGCCGAGGAAGCCAAAGCATTCCTCCAAGAACTCGGCGTTCAGGAAAGCGGCGTGGGTTTGCTGATTCGCGCGACCTATCATTTGCTGGGCTTGCGAACCTATTTCACGGCGGGCGAAAAGGAAGTGCGCGCCTGGACCATTCACGCCGGCGATACCGCTCCCAAGGCGGCGGGCGTGATTCACAGTGATTTCGAGCGTGGCTTCATCAAGGCGGAAACGGTCGCGTACGACGACTTATTGAAATGCGGTTCCGTTCCTGCCGCCCGCGAAAAAGGCCTTTATCGAATGGAAGGCAAGGAATACGTCGTGAAAGATGGCGACGTGCTGCTGTTCAAGTTCAACGTGTAGCTGCTGTTGTAGCGCACGCTTTACCTGAAGCCATCAGGACGAGACGTTGAGTAGACCGGCTTCGGGATCATTCCCAATGGCCG
This sequence comes from Verrucomicrobiota bacterium, assembly GCA_051960355.1. Classification (GTDB taxonomy): domain Bacteria; phylum Verrucomicrobiota; class Verrucomicrobiia; order Limisphaerales; family DASXHY01; genus DASXHY01. The sequence goes on from JBQCEJ010000404.1 coordinate 4,464, forward strand.
GGCGTCCAGATCCAACCACGGTTATCAGGATCTCGATTCCATTGACCGGGAACCCAGGTCGCTCCCATCGTGGGGCGAGCTTCCCAATGGCCGGGCATCCAAACCCAACGTTGGTTCGTGTGCATCCAATAG
>JBQCEJ010000405.1:0-3343 GCA_051960355.1 Verrucomicrobiota bacterium
TTGAGCAGCATCCCGAGATCGTGCGCCGTCGTCAGGCGCGCCGCGCTTTTCGGCAGGCGAAACGCGACATTCAACAGGCATTGAAAGCGGGCGACGCAACGGGTTTTGCTGACGCCGCCGTGCACGCATTGCGGATCATCGTTGCCCCGAATTATCCGGCGGAACCACAGGCGCTGGTGGGCCGCGATGTGCTCCAAGTGCTGGGGGAAACCCATCCGGATCGGCAAATCGTGCAGCGCTTTTTCTCAATCACGGATGCGGCTGAATTCTCGGGCGACGCGACCGATCGACACGACTTGCTCGGGCTGCAATCGGAACTGGACCGCGTGTTGAACGAGTTGGAGGCGAAATTGTGAAAACGCGTTTGCTGATTCTTACGAGCGTGCTCTTCGTGATCTTTCAAATAGAAAGTCGCGCGACCGACGCGACAAACGGATTTCAATCCGGACTTGAGTCGTATCGCGCCGGCCAGTTCGCTCAAGCCGAACGCGCTTTCCAGGAATCGGCCAATCAGCGTCCGTCTTCGGGCGCGTTGCAGAACCTCGGCCTGGCGCAATGGGTGTTGGGCCGGCCCGGCGAAGCCGTGATCGCGTGGGAGCAGGCGCTCTGGCTCAATCCCTTCAATGACGCCGCGCGGAATAATCTGCGGTTCGCCCGAGAAACCGCGCAACTCGATGCGCCCGATCTGACGTGGTACGAGTTCGCGTCGGGTTGGCTGCCCGCGAGTTGGTGGGCCTGGCTGGCGGGTTTGAGCCTGTGGCTGGCGGTCGGCGCGCTGACGTTGCCGGGCGTTTTGCGCTGGCGTCGGACGGCTTCGCAGCAGGCGATTGCCGCGATTGGACTGGGGATTTTCCTTCTCAGCCTTCCAGCGCATTTCGGAACGTTGACCCGTTCTCAAATCGGATTCGTGCTCCGACCAGAAACCGCGCTGCGACTAACGCCCACAGCTCGGGGTGAAGTGACGGCACGGCTGGCTGCCGGCGAACCCGCTCGCAAAGTACGGTCTCGAGGAAATTATGTTTTCGTGCGAACACCGCGCGCGGCTGGCTGGGTGGAAAAGAACCAGTTCAAACTAGTTTGTGGGGAGAGAGATTGAGAAAACGTGAAGCGTGAGGCGTAAAACGTGAAAATGTAGATCAAGGGCCAGCCAGCCCCGGACTTTCCCTTCACGCTTCACGCTTCACGATTCACGAGCCCGTGCGCTTCCGCCACCGCGCGATGTGTGACCTTGCCGTCGGACACATTGATGCCACTGACCAGCGCCGGTTGCTTCACGCAGGCCTCGCTCAAACCATAATCCGCGAGCCATTCAATGTAGCGGTACGTTACGTTCGTCAGCGCCTGAGTCGCAGTGCGAGCGTAGGCGCCGGGCATGTTCGCCACGCAATAATGCGTCACGCCTTCTTCGACATAGACCGGATCGTGATGCGTAGTTGGCCGTGAGGTTTCCGCGCAGCCGCCCTGATCGATGGCGATGTCCACCAACACGCTGCCCGGGCGCATCTGGCGCAACATTTCACGGCGAATGAGCTTGGGCGCTTTGGCACCCGGAACCAGCACCGCGCCGATGAGCAGGTCCACGCTGGGAAGAATTTCCATCAGATGCGCTTCGTTCGAATACAGCGTGTGGGCCGTGTGCAATGTGATGTCGAGAAAGCGCATGCGTTCCAGATCCACTTCGAGAATCGTCACGTCCGCGCCGACGCCTTGCGCCATGCGGGCAGCGTTGATGCCGGATGTGCCGCCACCGAGCACGACCACTTTTCCTGGCAACACGCCCGGCACACCGCCCAACAACACGCCGCTGCCGCCGCAGTGTTTGGCGAGAAAATAGCCACCCACGAGAATTGACATGCGCCCAGCGATCTCACTCATCGGTTCGAGCAAAGGCAAGCGGCGGTTGACCTCGATGGTTTCGTAAGCCAGCGCGGTCACGCCGGATTTCATCAGCGCTTCGGTGAGCGCGCGATTGGCGGCCAGATGCAAATAGGTGAAGAGCAATTGACCCGGGCGCAAGAGGCTGAACTCCGCGGCGAGCGGCTCTTTGACTTTGACGATCAACTCGCCCCTTTCAAAAACCGCTGCGTGAGACTCCACCAAAGTCGCTCCGGCCGTCTGATATTCCGCATCAGGGTAACCCGCGCCGACTCCGGCCCCGCGCTCGACGATGACCTGATGACCGCGCCGGATCAGTTGATAGGCGCCCGAAGGCAACAGCGCGACGCGATATTCCTGCTCTTTGATTTCTTTGGGAACGCCGATGATCATAGCGGGAAATCTCGTTCTTCGTCTTTGAGCGGTTCGGCGATTGGCCGCGCGACATCGGAATGGTCCGGTTCCGTTTGGAAAGCCGCGACGTTTTCGGTCACAGGCTCTTCGCGCTCCTCGCGTCGTTCCGGTGCCGGATGTTCGCTGGCGGAAACGTCCACCGTTTCCGAAGCGGGTTTGAATTGAGAGGACGGCGTCAGCGCAGGCTTGAGTTGCAGTTTGCCATCGTCCAGATCGGGCAGGGTCAAGTCCGTTCGAGCCTGCGCACGATGCACGAGCGTGAGCATGGAAATGCTGGAGGCGGCTTGTCGTTCCGCTTCCTGAATGCGGGCAAACTCGCCGTAAACCTCCGCTCGCACCGGCTCGTCGCGAGTGATTAATTCCTGTCCCTGGCTGGCGCGCATGGACTGAAGCACGTGATGGGCGGTGATCTCTTCCAGCGGTCGCGCGGGCGTGTAAGCCGGTTCTGCGCCGGAAACTTCGATCACCAGATGAGCGGCCACAAGCGTTTGCAGAACCTGCTGCACCAGGCGGCTTGGAACACCCAATTCTTTGGACATATTTGGCACGGTGGCCGGCGGCATCCCCTTTTGAAAACGTTGCCCGATCGAAGTCATCAGGCGCATCGCCACGAACTCGCGACCACGCTGGTTCACGTTCTCGGCGAGTTTTTCCTGGAGATAAAGCTCCCGGTTCTGAAACGCGTAAGCCACCTGCGCGCCTAGCAACAGGATGAACCACGACAAATAAAGGCCCGCCATGAAGACCGGCACGAGCGCCAGACTGCCGTAGATTTTACTGTTGGTCACCAGACGCGAAACGTAGAGAAACCCAAAGACATTGTTCAGATGCCAGAGCGTTCCACTCACCATGCCGCCCACGAGCGCGGCGCTAAAATGCACTTTCGTGTTCGGCACCGCTTTGTAAAACACGGCGAAGGCCAGCCAGAGAATCACCAGCGGCAGCACGAAACTGGTGAACGCCGGAATGCCGCTCACCATCCCGCGCGCAGCGGTCACCTGACTGCTCCCAACCCAGCCCAGTGCACCAGCCAGCAGGAGCGGTCCGAGCGTGA
>JBQCEJ010000406.1:0-9937 GCA_051960355.1 Verrucomicrobiota bacterium
CTGGTATTTGCGGTTTTGAGCATTGTTCCGAATGGAATCAACGACGGTTATGGCTTGGGCGGCTTCAACTGCAACCTGGTGGTGTTTTAGCGGCCCAAATCCAACGGTGTAGCGAATGTGGATACCAGTTTCGACACGACCAACACCACCGCGCTGGCCGCGCCGTTTTCTTTCACCGTCACGGTCACGGGGCGGGATGCCGTCTATATCGAGAGTATTTTGGCCGATCTCAGCACCAGTTCGGCGACGACGTATTATTTTCAACCGGACGGAGCCGCCCGCGGAGCGCCGCAAACCAGTTCGGGCGACGTGACGGTGTATCTCGATCAACCTGTATTGCTTCGATCTGGCCAGTCCCAAACCTTCACCTTGATCCTCGGCGGCACCAACCTGGTGAACCGCTGTTTCAACGATTTCACCCTGCAAGGCCGGGTGGATTTGACCACGGATCAAGCGCGTTTTTCGCAGGCCGCCGGCACCAACGCGCCGCCTGCCGAGTGGACTTTTTATTGGAACAAACCGGACGGCTGGGTGATGGGCGGCTCCGGTGGCGATCGGTCCACGGGCGCCATTACCAACCGCGCGGCCTGGGCGCCGTTGGCCTGGAGCGGCACGCAATGGACGCCGGATGGCGACGATACAGCGATCACTTCGCCGGCGAGTTATCTGCGGATTCACGGTCTGGGCGGTCATCCCGGTGAGGCCGGCACCAACCAGCTGCAGGATCCCAATCAATTTCTGGATCGCTATGCCATCGCCGCCTACCGGGTTCCAGTGGCGGGCGATTATCAGATCGGCCGGGCGTTCGTGCAGGCGGCGGATCCTCGGGGCAACGGTGTGAAGGTGATCGTTTTCAAAAACGGGATTCTCCAGCGTGAATTTCTGGCCACGTCGTCCGCGCCCCTGTTTTTTTCCGCGCGATTAAACGATCTGGCAGCCAATGATGAGATCGCCATTGCCGTCGGCCCGAATGGTTCGGCCGGTTACGACACCTTCAAGATGGATTATTCCATCGCCTTGGCGACGCCGACGTTTCCGACGAACACGCCGGTGTTCGATGTCGCGAATTTCGGCGCGGTCGGGAACGGAATCGCGGACGATTATGTCGCTGTCAGCAACGCGTTGGCCGCCGCCAGTGCCAGCACCAACGGCGGCATTGTGCGGTTTGACGGTGCCAAAACGTATCGGTTAGTTGGTCCTTCGAGTGTCAGCGTAGCCCTTTCGATCAGCGGCAAACGTAACCTGCGAGTCGAAGGCAACGGCGCGAAGTTGTCATTGTTGCCACCCAAGCGAATGGTCGAAATTTACGACTCGCAGAACATCTGCGTCGATGGGTTTGAAGTGAATTATTCCCCGCTGCCGTATTTCCAGGGCACCATCACCGGTGCCAACGTGAACAACCGGACGATCGATATCCACGTGCCGGATCGCTATCCCGTGCCGCCGGTGGATCCCGATTTGACGAACACCGCGAACTGGTCGTTTGGCCGCACCTTTGTGCCGAACAGTCCGGGCTCGCGCGTGGGCTCGGGCTCGCATTTGTATATTGACGCCATCCTGGCCCTGGACGGCACCGGCCGAAACCTGCGCATCTATGCGCAATCACAATCGGTGGTGCAGCAAGCAGCGACCACGGCAACCGAAGTGGTGGTGCCGGCGCGAAACATGGGTCAGACCGGAAACTTCATCATGAACGTCGGCCGCAATGCCCGCGTATTGCTGGCGAACATCACGGTTCATGCCGCCCCGCAATTTGTGATTGCGCCCATCAGCAATCTCGGTCCGGTCACTTTCAACAACGTGGACATCCTGGTCGCCAATCCCAGCACCGAATTGTTCGTCAGCTGGCGCGACGGCTGGCACGTGAAGGACAACCGCTTTGGCATCACGATCAAGAACGGCGATTGGAATGGCGGCGCGATGAACGACGACCTGTTCAATTTCTCCACCGTCATGGGCCAGGTCGTCGGCATTTCCAACCAGACGGTCAACGTCGTGATGGGCGCGCCGCTTAAAACCTGGTTCGCCGGCGACTGGGTGCGGCTTGCGTCGGCCGCCCAAGATGTCGTGCGCGGCTACGCCCGCATTGCGAGCCCGACCGAGACGATCGGCACCAACCTGACACTCGTTTTGGATCAGGTGGTGCCCGGCCTCAGCACCAACGATGTCATCATCAATGAAGATGAGCTGAATCGTGATTCGCTGGTTCAGGACTGTCGCAATTATGCGCTGGGCACGCGATCAGGCGGATCGGGTCGGATTCGCACGCCCACGCGGTTTGATCGAGATGATTTCGATCACACGTATTTTTGGCTGAGCAAAGGCGAGGGCGATTATTTGGAAGGGCCCGTGCCGGCGAACATCGTCTTCTCCAACACAAAGATCGACAACAGCGGCGGGCATCTGGATGTCACTAGCGGCCGGAACCTGCTTTTTTCTGGGTGCATTTTCACCAACACCACGCTGGCCATCAACAGCAGCCCCAACAGCAATATCTACATTGAGGGTTCGGCTTGGGTGAACCAGGCCGGCGGCAATCTCGCCATGACGTTCTCCCAAACGCAGCCTGCTTACATTTACGGGAACACGACGGTAAATGGTAGCACCTCCTTGGCGAGCTGGATCGGCAATTATGGCTCGACGATCAAGTATTCCACGCCCGATCCGCTGCAAACACCGTCGGTGAGCGATTACGATTCCGACGGACTCGCCGACTGGTTGGAAACTCCCGCCGGCCTGAAAAATCCGGACACAGACGGCGATGGCTTGCCGGACGGTTACGAATACGAGCACGGTTTGAATCCGGCGGATGCGGCAGACGCCGCGCAGGACCGGGATGGCGATGGCGTGTCGAATCTGGCGGAGTATCAGGCGGGCACGGACCCGAATAATGCGGCGGAAGTTCTCAAAGCTGACGGGGTCTTAAGCGGCGGGATTTTCACGGTGGCAATTCACGGAAAGGCCGGGCGGCAATACACCTTGTGGCGCAGTGCCTCGCTCCAAGCTCCGTGGCAGGCGGTGGACAGCACGCCTCAACCACTCGCCCTGAGCGGCGAAGTCACACTGCGCGACGCGCAGCCGTCCGGCAGCGCGGCCTATTACCGGCTTTCAGCGGTGTGGATGTTGCCCTGAATGCGGCATCGCGCGGTTTTGAATCTGATCCTGGCCAGCCATTCGCAGGAATCCTTTGGCGCTTTCACCGCTGACGACAGCTCCTCGCGGTGTGAGATCCGCGCAATGAAAGTGTCGAATTCGAACGACGCTGAGGAGCGCGTGAATGCGTTCGCGTTTGGCAATCGGCTACACCGATCCATTGCGGCCTCGCGCGTTTGTTGACGCAGCACCGGAACGGCGGGTATTTGTTCCACTATGTGCAGTTCATCCAGGTTCACACGATGCCGGTTGCTCATCGGCTTGCTGCTGGTGGCGAGCTGGTTGAGCCGGACCGTATCGGCGGAGGAACTGGCGCGCGAGTATGTGGTCCGGACCTGGACTTCGCGGGAAGGTTTGCCGCTCGACACGGTTCGCGCCCTGGCGCAGACACGGGACGGTTTTCTGTGGGTGGCCACCTTCAACGGCCTGGCGCGGTTCGATGGCAGCCGGTTTGTGGCGTTTCAAGTGAACAACACGCCGGAACTGCCGGACAACTTGATTAACGCGCTTTTTTGCGATCGCCGGGGCCGGCTTTGGATCGGGCACGATACCGGTCAAATCACCGTGCGTTCAGTGAACGGTTTCTCGCGGGTGAAGCTGCCCGCAGACTGGTCTAGTCACCCGATCCATTGTTTCGGCGATGATGCGCAGGGAAATGTCTGGGTGCTTAACAGCCAATGGCAGTTGGCCGGCATCCGGCCGGATGGAAGCGTTTTCCTGCTCCCGAAAACAGACGATCCCATTATCAATCTGAACTCGTCCGCCACGGATGGCGTGCTGCGCGCAACCGCCATAGACGGCCGTTGCTACTGCGTCCGCGCTGGCGGCATTTCGCCGGATCCAGATCAGCCGCCGATGTCGAACCCGGGCAAAAATTTGCTGCGCAGCCGGGCTGGCGGCTATTGGACCATTCACGGTCAACATTTGCAGCGCTGGATCGGCGCGGAACGACAAAACGATCTTGGTGCGGTGCAGTGGGCCTATTCCATTTATGTCTCCATGGCCGAGTGGAGGAATTGGGTGGTGGGAGGCTCCTTCACCAAGGGCTTGTTCCTCGCCAGCTTGAATGGCACGAGCGCGCGCTTAACGACCGCCGAGGGTTTGCCGGACAACTCCATCACGGCCCTGTTTGTGGATCGCGACCAAACCTTGTGGGTCGGCACGCGAGGCGGGTTGGCCGCATTGTGGCCCAAACGCGCGCACGTCCTCGTGCCGCCCGAAAATCCGCCTGCCCAACGCATCCAAAGCGTCGCGCCCTGTGGCACCAACGGGATCTGGGCCGCCACGGAAGGCAGCGGCTTGTTTCGCTACGACGGCCAATGGACCCGCGTCGATCTGCGGAACGGACGCAATCAAGTGCTCACGGCGTTGTGGGATTCCCCAGCCAATGGCCTTTGGATTGGATCCGGTGGCGGCGGATTGGTGCGCGTTTCCGAGCACGAATTAAGCAACCCGCCGTCGCAGCTGACGGAAACGGAAATCCCGGACGATGCCTTCGTGCATTGCCTGCTGCAGACAAGTCCCGCGCAATTGTGGGTGGGAACGCGGAATGGCTTGTTCGAACTCGACGTCAAGAACCACAAAGTGACCCGTCGCTCCACTGCGGGCGATGTCATCAATTGCCTGGCCGATGACGGGGAAGCGGGCGTCTGGTTTGGGACCAAGGGAGCGGGGCTCGGGCATTGGCGGGCAGGAAACACCCGCTACCTGCGCGTGAAAGAGGGTTTGCCCGGTGAAAATATTTTCGCGTTGTTGCGCGACGACAGCGGAACACTTTGGATTGGCACGGGCGGGGCCGGTCTGGTTCGTTACCGCGCGGGCAAGCTCGCCCAGATTTCCAGCCGCAACGGCCTGCCGGACGATGCGATCTGCCAAATCATTGCTGATGACGCCGGACGGCTTTGGCTCGGGACCTATGCGGGAATTTGCGCGGTCAAACTCGCCGATTTGAATGCCTGCGCGGATGGCCAGTTGGCGCGGTTGGATTGTCTGATGCTCAATGAAGCCGATGGCCTGACGACCTCCGAATGTTCTTCTGCGCAGCAACCGGCTTGTTGCCGCACGCAGGATGGCCGGCTCTGGTTTGCAACCCGGCGAGGGGTCGCGGTGGTGGATCCCGCGCATATCGCGATCAACTCGAACCCACCACCGATTTGGATCGAGCCGATTCGCTCTGATAGCGGAGTTCCTTTGGCCGCGGAATCTTCCGGGAGTGTCAGCTTGCCATTGGGACAGCACCGGGTGGAAATCCGGTTTGCCGCACCGTCGCTGAAGGCCGGGAGTCGGGTCCGCTTTATCCATCGCCTGGACCCGGTGGAAACGGATTGGAGCCATCCCGACAACACTCACGAGGTGGTTTACGGTGGGCTGCCAGCGGGGGATTACACGTTCCACGTGCGGGCCGCCAATGAGGACGGAGCTTGGAGCACAACGGACGCGACGATTGTCTTCCGCATTCCGCCGCATCTCTGGGAGCGCGTCTGGTTTGCGCCCGTGAGTTGGACGGGCGGCGCGCTGGCGGTGTTTGGCCTGGGGCTGCTGGATTTGCGCCGACGCTCCCGGCGCAAGCTTGAATTGTCCGAACGCCAGCGGGACCTGGAACGTGAGCGTGCCCGGATTTCAAAAGATCTGCACGATGACCTCGGCGGAAGCCTGACCGAAGTGGGCATCCTGGCCGGCGCGGCGGCTGAAGGACAGACCAACCCGGCAACGCGCGGCTATCTGGATGAAATCAATCGCAAGTCCGAAAGCATGATTTACGCGCTCGACGAAATCATCTGGGCCATCAATCCCCGGCACGATTCGGTGCGGTCGTTTGCGGATTATTTATCGGGCCACGCCGCGGAATTTTTGAGCCGGGCCGGGCTGCGCTTGCGGCTGGACGTGCAGCAGGATTTGCCGGAACTGCAGTTCGACTCCCGCCGGCGCCACAGCTGTTTTCTTGCGGCCAAGGAAGCGTTGACGAATGTGGTGCGGCACGCGGCGGCGACCGAAGTGCTGCTGCATTTGCGAATCGCCGAGGGGCGGTTATGGATGGCGATCGAGGACAACGGCACGGGCCTCGATCCGGCGGCGGGTTCCAGCCGGCGCCATGGACTTCGCAACTTGCACGAGCGCCTGGCGGAAATGGGCGGTCAGTGCCGGATTACCCGGGGCGCAATGGGGGGCACGCGCGTCGAATTGGAGGTGCCGCTGTGACGCTTTTTTCCAGTTCACCCGTTCGGGTGATGCCGCGTTGTTCGCGCTGCGATTTAACCTGCCGTCCATGGTTGCCAGTGAAGCAATTTCTCTCCACCAACAGGACAATGTTGTGGCCGGTGGCGCGGCTGGCGTGACTATGAAATCCTCGCGTCTGGTCAACATTGCCATTGTGGAAGACAACCGGCTGATTCGCCAGCGCCTGGTTGGCTGGGTAACCGAGACGCCCGGCTACAAATGCGTTTTTGACTGCGGCACGGCGGAGGAGGCTTTGGCGGAGCTGCCGAAAATAGCACCGGACATTGTGCTCATGGACATTCATCTGCCCAACCTTTCGGGAATTGCCTGCACGTCGCGGCTGCGCGAATTGCTGCCGACGGTGCAGATTTTGATCGTCACGGTCTATCGCGATTACGACAAAATTTTCCAGTCGCTCAAGGCGGGCGCTTCCGGTTATCTGCTGAAGCGTTCGACCAAGGATGAATTGATCCATGCCATCGGCGAATTGCGTTCCGGTGGCGCACCCATGACCAGCGAAATTGACCGGCGGCTCGTGGAATCGTTTCGCGAAACCACGGCCGCCAGTGTTGAAGCCAGCCCGCTCACGCGGCGCGAGCGGGAAATTCTCGATCTGCTGTGCGAGGGGATGTCGAACAAGGAAATCAGCCAGCACTTGCACATCGGCCTGGAAACCATTCGCACGCACCTCAAGCATATCTACGAACGGCTGCACGTGCGCTCACGCACCGAGGCGGCCATGAAATACCGCGAGGACTATCGGGGCGGCTCGGCCTGACGTCAGGCGCTTTGGCTTTTCCCGGCTTCAAAGCCCCCGTTGCCAGCAGTTCAGCGCGCCGGTGCCGGCGTGATTCCCCAAGTTCTCCGCAGCCATTTTTCTCCTGAGTTTCCGCCGCAAATTTTGAATTCCACAAATCACCCGTTCGGGGGATGCAACGCAGAGCAGAACGGGAACATGTTCGATTTGTAATAAACCCAAATGGTTGATCGACGACGATGAACCAGGCTTTCAAAAACCAGAAACCATGCAGAAAAAGATCCGCCCCATTTTCGTCAAGGGTTTCACCCTGATTGAGTTGCTCGTGGTGATTGCGATCATCGCGATTCTCGCCGCCATGCTGCTGCCGGCGCTCGCCAAGGCCAAAGAGCGAGCCTACAGCATTCAATGCGTTTCCAATCTCAAACAGGTGATGCTGGGGATCACGCTGTTCGTGAATGATAACGAGGATCGTTTGCCGTATCGCACCGACGACAATGGCCAGCCGACCGGTCAACTCGCGCAGGACGTGCGCAGCTCGTGGCAGAAGAATAATTCCGACCGCGTGGAGCTGGGCTATCACATCGCGCCCTATCTGGCCAACACCGCCACGCTCAAGGTGGCAAACGACCTGCAAAGCCAGGTGCTGACGTGCCCCGCCTTTGTGCGCAATCCGCAGTATGCTGCGCGGGCGGTGGTCGCCAGCGACATTGATGATTTGCGCCGCATGTATCGGCTGCGGGCCAATTGCGGCGGAGCCACCAACTGGACCTTCAATTCGCCCAAGTTGAGCGCAATCCGGCAGCCCACGGATAACGGCGCCATCGCGGACCTGGACCGGAAATTCTACGGCGGCTCCGTGGCCACGCTGCCTTCGTGGAATCAACTGCCCGACGCTCCGGTTCATGGCAGCACCCGGAACTACGGTTTCTTTGACGGACACGTGAGAAATTTATCCAGCAACACGAACGCCCATTTGCAAACCATGACCGTGGACGCAACGCCGTATGGCTGGCTCACCGCCACTCGCTGAACAGGGCGTGAGCCATTTCCCGCGTCCGCTGCTGGCCCCATTGACCCGCGCTGAAACCCAACCCCTCAAACGAAGAAAAACTCCATGAAAAAAACCTACCTCATCGGCAGCCTGCTGGCGACGCACCTGGCGATATCCTCCGGTTTGGCGGCGGACATCGTTAAAACCAACAACGCCACTTCGCTGATCAACGGCTTGTCCTGGGTCGGCGGTGTGGCACCCACGACGGCGGACACGGCGGTTTTCGACGACACTTACGCGCAAACCGGCGGCGTGAATTTAAGCACCGGCGGACAATTGGAATGGAATGCCATCCGGGTGGGAGGCAGCTCGGTGACGTATCAAATTCAATTGCAAAATGGCAATCTGAACTGGGTCGGTGTCGGCTCCGGCGGCATTGATCTGTCCGCCTCACCGCGCAATTTGTTGATCGGGTCGTTGAACGTTTCCGCGGATCAGACTTGGACAACGAAGGCCGGCCTGACGCTTTGGATTGGGGTGAACACCAGCGGCGCGAACAGCGGCCGCCGGTTCAGTGGAGCGGGCAACGTGATTCTGGCTGGCAACGGCAAAGCGATCATCGGCGGGAACGATAATGCCAAGCTGTTCACCGGCGATCTCACGGTGCAAAACGGCGTCACGCTGCAGATGGCCAACAGTTCCGCCTACGGCACCAGTGCCGGCGACATCACCGTCCAGTCCGGCGGCACCTTGATCAACAGCGCCAATAACGACGCGCGCGGCGAGACAATTTACGTTCAAGGTGTGGGCGATGGCGCGGGTGCCATTCAGGCGATTACCGCCACCGCACAGTCTTTGTTCTCGGATGTGCGGTTGACTGGCGATGCTTCCTTCGGCGGCGCGGCGCGTTTTGACATTGGCCTGCCGCCGGGCGGCACCGGGACGAACATTGTGCTGGATCTGGCCGGCAATACGCTGACGAAGATTGGCAACAACCAACTTCAGTTGAAAGGCGGCACCGTCACCGACGGCAGTCTGGACATCACCTCGGGCATCGTGGGATTTGAAACCGGCCTGACTGTCACCGGTTCCGGCACCATTCATTTGCGCAACGGCGGCACGCTGCTGCTGTTTCGCGCGAGCGCGGGTTCGCCATTAAACGTCAGCCGTTCCATGGTTTTTGATGACGGCGCGTATCTGCATTGGACCGGACAGAAAACGCCGGAAGACATTGACGTCACCGTCAACTCGCCGATTGCAATGTCCGGCACGTCGATCATTTCGGTGGACGGCGCGGCGGGATCGGCAATCGAACTGGCCGGACCGATCAGCGGGGCGGCGGCGGGATTCCTCAAGTTTGGCAACAACACGCTGGTTTTGTCCGGCACCAACACCTGCACCGGCACGGCCGAGGTGGACGCCGGAACGCTCCTGGGCGCGACTGGCGGTTCGGGCGCGGGCAGCACCGTGCACGTGCTCGATGTGGCGGGCGCCGCGTTTGGCGTGCTGGTGCGGGACAATTCCCGCCCGTGGAGTTGCAGCGGACTGACGCTGGACGGCGCCAACAGCGGACTCGTTTTCAATTTTGGCTACAGCGTGGCTCCCAGCACCGCAACCGCACCCTTGCAGGTGAATGGTGACGTCGCCTTCGGCGGCGCCTCGTTGGTGACGATTCAGGCCGGGGCCATTCCCACCGGGACCGGTTCCTATCCCTTGTTGACGTGGACGGGAAGTTTGTCTGGCTCCGCGCCGAGTTCCGTGGTGCTGCCGCCGCGTGTGGAGGGCAATTTGAGCGTGGTGGGAAATACCCTGTTTCT
>JBQCEJ010000407.1:0-9634 GCA_051960355.1 Verrucomicrobiota bacterium
CGATCACATTGTGATTGGAAACCCAAGGCATTCATCCATCCGGGAGCTTGGGAATTTTTATTGACCCAAGCAGCGCAGCCGTCACTTCAAAATTTATGGCGGCTACATCGTCTGCACAAAATTCAGGTGGGTTTTACACAACTTCTTCAATAAACTGTGTAAAACTGCATACCAATATGGCAGAACAAAGAACCATGTTCGATTCACGGATTGATTGGCAGACACGGCTCGCTGCTAAAAAGTCCGATGACTTCTACGAACTTTTTCCAGCCCAAGAATCAGCATTAAATCTTTATTCCTCGACGTTCATCAACGAACCGGCCATTGCGATTGAATTGCCGACAGGTTCAGGCAAGAGTTTGATTGCGCTGATGATTTTGGATTTTTGGCGGGAGCAGAAGAAGCGCACAGTGGTTCTTTGCGGGACAAAAAACCTTGCGAGACAACTCAAGGAAAAGGCGGATGCGCTCAATGTCCCAACCGTTTTATTCGAGGGTGCTAAATCGGGATGGACTACTGCCGACCGCTTCAAATATCAGCAATGCAAAGCAGTCGCGATTCTGAACTATTGGGGATATATCAACGAATCGCCCGGCATTGATCCTGCCGATGTTCTTATTTTCGATGATGCACATCTGGCGGAAAATGCGGCTCATGGATTATTCAGCTTGGATGTGAGCAGGTTTGACCACGAAAACCTATACAACGAGTTGGTCGCGGCAATCGCTGATAGATTTCCCCACTATTCGATTATTGCCGACTACAAGGAGGCGAATTATCCGCCCAATTCACCCACAGAACTTGTCAACTTCACTGACTGGCTTGATTTCACACCGCAACTGGAATCGTTGATTTCAAAGTCAGATCATGTGAAAGAGGACGGCGCGTTGTTTTTTCCGTGGCGGCGAATGCGCAGGTCTCTCCGTTCCAGTCTTTGCTTCGTTGGCCCGAATTCAGTGACCTTCCGCGCTGGCAGTTACCCGCTGTTTAGCGAACGGCACATTTCCTCACCACGGCAAAGGATTTTCCTAAGTGCAACTATCGGTTCGGCAGATGACCTTTGCCGGCGCATTGGCATTCCAAAGGTGAAGACTGTTCCCATCGAACCTAAATTCCGTCTTTCAGTTCCCGGAAAGCGTCTTTTGGTTTTTCCTGACAACGAGGATCGGGAATCGGAGTTGGAAACCCTGGCGCTTGAAACCGCGCAAAAGTTAAAACGGTCCGTCTGGCTTTGCGGCAGTTCTCACGAGGCCACGGTCTGGTCTGATAAACTGAAAGAACACCTTTCAAGCAAAGGAATTCAGGACCAACCAATCTTCATCGCGAAAGCCAGCGCCGAGGAAATTGATCAATTTGTTGATGCAAAGAGCGGCCATCTGTTTTGCGCCGCACGATATGATGGCATGGATTTCGAGGGGGATATTTGCCGGTTGGTAGTGATGCCCTCGCTGCCTTACGCCTGCGGCCCATTCGAGCGGTTCATCAGCGAAAACTTGGCGGATGCGGCTTTTCTAAATTCGCGAGTTCTCCAGCGAATGAAGCAGGCACTCGGCCGGGCAACTCGCAACGATCACGATTGGGCGATGTATTTCTTTCTCAAAAACTCAGTTTCGCAGTATCTGACGACCAGCGATTCGTTCGACCAGTTTCCGACCAATGTTCAGGAGGAGATTTCATTTGGCGTCGACGTATCATCAAAGCCTGCGGAGGAAATCATCAAGGTGTGCAATAGCTTTCTGCGCGGAAAGCTTGGCGAGATCGGTTTCCCTCAAACGACGGCAACTTTTCCAGACAGCATTCCGTCGGAAACCAGCAACGCGGCAGACGTGGAATTAGATTTTTGGGAAAAGTTGTTTGTGAAGCAGAGTTTCGATCAGGCGGTGACCGATGCGGAAACGGTCGCCAAAACACTCGAAACGCAGGGACAAGTGGGATATGCACTTTTTTGGCGTTACCTGAAAGCACAGGCGTCTTATTTGCGATACAAGGCCGATGGTGATCAAGCTGGTCTGGCGAACGCCAAGAATGAAATCGCCAAGGTTCTTGATGAGCCAAGGCAAAGTGCTTGGTTCAGTCGTCTGAACCGTTTGCGACAAACACTCAATCTGGAACAGTTGCCCGACGATGCTGACGCCGAGGAGTTCGACATCATTACAGCAAGCTGGAATCATTTGCTTAATGGCGATTTGCGGAATTCCAAAAAACATGACGAATGGTTTGCCGCAATGCGCGACGGTTTGACCGGGAGCGACCACAAGAAATTTTGTTATGCCGCAAAAAATCTTTTCCGAATGATTGGTTGGGAAGCGGAAATTCGCGACCACCATCAGGGTGACACAGACGTTATTGCATCCGTGGCGGTTGACGGCAAACACTACCTCATGGTCGTCGAGGGAAAGATTGAACCCGGCAAGGAGAAGCCGATTCCCTTAAAGGATGTGAACCAGGTTTCTGGGCAACTC
Source organism: Verrucomicrobiota bacterium (assembly GCA_051960355.1). Classification (GTDB taxonomy): domain Bacteria; phylum Verrucomicrobiota; class Verrucomicrobiia; order Limisphaerales; family DASXHY01; genus DASXHY01. Next base: position 2,463 of record JBQCEJ010000407.1, read on the forward strand.
ACTCGATACCAATCATTACCTGATTATCAGAAGCACAATATCGCGGCATTGCTTGTATCCAAGGCGGATTCGATTGATGCCGCAGCCGTGCCTGCTGCAAAAAATGTGGCCTTTATCCGGCAAAGCGCGCTGAAACCTGTCAGCGATATGGCAGAAGCAGCATTTCGTCGGTATGCGGCAATCCGATTCCGAAAGGGACTTTTGCCAAAGCGCAGCGAGTGCGTTGAACCGTTACGGATGTGCCCGAAACTGCTTGGCCTTTTTGCTGTTTGTGCCAACAAAGGACACATTCAAGATGATACCGTCATTCTTGCCGCTGTAAAACGCGCGTAATCATTCGCGTCGCGCCGCATCTGGGGAATCTGGGGTTATGTCCACCACTTCAATGTCTGATATTCGCGGCTGACCTTCTGCGATTAAAAGCCGCTGATTAGCCGGCATTGCCGTTAGGAATGCCAATTCCATACGTTGCATGGCCGTTTCGATGCGTCGCAGAACGTGACCATGTAAGGTGACTTCATGCGTGGCAAAAACCAGCCGTAACCGCTGTTCTTTGCCATCGCTTTTGAGTTCAGCGAAGGCGAATTGATCGAACGGCAGCAGGAGGCTTTGTTCAGCGGATACTTCGATTTTGACCGCGCGAGCGTTCGGGTCGCTCGCCCAACATTCGGGTGTTTTTGTGCTCATGGGTTTCAGTGGGTTGATGACGACGCCGGGAAAGTTTCAGGCGGCAGAAGTTGTCAGCCGCGCAACGACCAAAGCGCAGCATATAGCCGTGCAGCCGATCCCACAGACGAACGCCGCGCCGAGCTGAAAGACCGGTTGCCAGTTCCAGCGCCAATGGGCGATGCCCGGACCGTGTGACGTTTTCGCGCAACTGCTCCTTGTCCGGAGTGAATATGCGGATGCCGCGCCGCCCGCGAGAGATCGTCACATACCATTGCTGTGCATTCGTCGCCGCCTTGATAGATGAATCGGAAAACAGAACATAATCCACCGTCTTGCCTTGCGACCCGTAGGACGTGACGGCGTATCCCGCCAGGAATTCGCGGAAGCTCGCGTCCAAGACTCGGCCATCGGCGAGTTCAATGCTGCCATCACCACGAACTGACTTCACCGCGACCAGCTCTCCGTTTGTGACCCTTCCGCCGGATGACAGTCGGCGATTGGCCTGCAGGTGAAAGCGGTCGCCGGAAGCGACTGCAATCTCGCGAGCCTGACAGACCGAAATGCGGTCGAGCATCTTGTTTGAGACGGTGACAAATCGTCCGCCGACTTCCACGAGCAGCCCGGTCTTGAGAATTCCCGACAGTTTGCCGTTCGATCCGGCCTCGGCTTCGCGCACCTTCTGATTGAATACGATGACCGCATCTGGCGGATAGAATCGTTCATCACGCTGTTGCGCATTGGTCAGGTCCACGCATTCGAGCGCTTGAATAGGGGTGTCGCTCGTGCCAAGCAGTCCCTTAGCCTTTAGTGCTTCGCGCACACGCGCATTCACGCGATGCACCTCGCCCCAAGTCTGCGATACGACGACGGCTGACGCGCATTTTTCCGCGAGACAAACGTATTCCTCAGCAAGCTTGTCAGCTTGTTCGCCGAGGCCACAACCGACGACCGCGCCCATCTGGTCAAGGCGCTTGAAGGATTCCGCCAATTTTCCTGCCGCTGCCGCTTCGACCGCACTGCGATACCGCTTGATGCTGGCGCGTTCGCTGTTGTCACGAGCGAGGCCGGGGTCTTGTCGGCGAATCTTGTGCACCTCCACCGGCTTAACGCCAGCATGACGCTCAATGGCGAGCAAAGCATCCGATGCTTCCACCGCACCGTGCTGCCGCGTGTCACCCGAAAGAACGATCCGGGCATTCCGTTCCTTGGCGAGTCGGAGCAACGCCAGCATTTGCCGTCCACCAATCTGGCCAGCCTCATCAACGACGATGACGGCTCTCTCCGGCAATTCCGCTTTGGTGAGAAAGCTCGCCACCGTCGCCGGCGATGGAAACCCAGCCTTCTCCATATCCACTACTTGCTGACGTTGCGGCGCAAGCACAGCCGCTGGACGGCCCGATTGCTTGATTTGCTGAACCAACTCATGCAGCACGAAACTTTTTCCCGTGCCTGCACCACCGCGAAAGATCGAAACCAGATTCGTCGAGCCAAGCAATCCATCGAGCGCCTTGCGCTGCTCGTCATCAAGCTTTGGGTTGGCAGGCTGAGGATTCGGCACGAGCGGCCAGCAGTCGCCGACGCCTTCCTTGGCGGTCTGAACAATCTCCCACTCACGCAACAGCACGTCGCGCTTGGTTAATTCACCAGGACGAGCCGCATCACGGATGTAACCGCGCCTTTCAGTGAGCTGCTTGAGTTCAGCCAGCGAGAAATCTTCGCCGCGCGCCCGTCCCAGCGCTTCTTGCCACACTTGGCACTCCAGCACGACCGAGTTACGGTCAAACAGATGCTCCTCCGCCCAATGCACTGCCTCGACGACGGAAATGGACGCGCGGCGTTTTGCATCATGGTCCAGGCTTGTCGTCAAACCACGCAAAACTTCCCTGTCCGCTCGATTTAGTTGCGCGCCCCACAGCGCCCGCAGTTCATCACGGCTAAGATCCTTTTGCTTCCGCGTTCGTCTCTCTGTTGCCAATCGCGCCCGCAAATCGGCGATGTTTGAACCGGCCAGTTCGGGTTTGTCGGCAAGCAGCTTGGCCAATGCCTTATCAATTTCTGCGTCGCGCTTGGAAAAGCGGTCGCACAGTTCGGCCGGAATTCCTTCTATATGGAAATCACCGCGTGGCAGATTGCGAATGCGATACCCAAAACCACGCAACTCGCGGGCGAGTTCATGGTAATAGGCGTTCTCGGCAAACTTGCGGGCACGCAGGAGTTCGTAGTTCTGGAGCGCCTTCCACCGATTTTCCGAAGTGTCGAAGGTCGCGTTTAAGACGATGCAATGGGTATGCAGGTGCGGATCGAGCGCACGCGAGGTGTCATGCGTGAACAAGGCGGCGGCAAAATTGCCTGTGCGCCGGTCGTTCTGTGCTCCACCAGTGCGAATCCGAGTGGAAGCAAACGCCTCGAATTCACCAAGTGCCGTCCGCACCGCCCGCGCATGAGCATCCAGCACCCGCGTGTCTTCGCCGAGAAATCCGGCCAGTGAAACCGACTTCGGCGGCGAAAAAGTGAAGTCGTAGAAAATTCGACGGTTTGCGGTGCTCCCGTCGCCATCTGCCCGCGTGGTATTCAATCGTTGGGTCAGCGTTTCGCCTGTGGCGGGATGCTGATTTTCGCACAGCCGCAGGAAGTCTTCCGCCCGAACGCGACCAACCAACCCCAGCCGCTCCGCCCCGAGGCCCTGCCATTCACCGGAGACGCGCTGTCCCTCGTCGTAGTAATCGCCGATGCAGAGGTGTTCCTCAAAGTATTCCCGCGCGTTTGCGAGGTTGTATTGCGTCTTGGCCGTTAACACGCCCTGACGCTACTCGATTCAACTTCCTCAACTGTGTGCCAAATACAGATTCAGCAAGACTGACATCTATTAAGAATGCCGGATTCGCTTGATCTAAAACGACCGCTGAAATCCGATTGTTGCCCAAGCTCGGGGCGATTCTTCGCCAATGCCAACGCCCACGCCGGGGCTAATGGCGGCGCGCGGCATCATGAAAAGACTCAAAGGGTTGTTTTGCGCAGGCGGAGCGCGTTCGAGATCACAGAAACGGAGCTCAAACTCATGGCCGCGCCCGCGATAATCGGACTTAGCAGCACGCCGAAAATTGGATAGAGGAGTCCGGCGGCAATCGGAATGCCGAGCGCGTTGTAGATGAAGGCGAAGAAAAGGTTTTGCCGGATGTTTCGCATCGTGGCGCGGCTTAAATGGACGGCCTTCGCAATGGCGCGCAAATCGCCCTTCACGAGCGTCACGCCCGCGCTTTGCATCGCCACGTCTGTGCCTGTGCCCATTGCGATGCCGACATCGGCGGCGGCCAATGCGGGGGCATCGTTGATGCCATCTCCGGCCATCGCCACAATCTTTCCCTCGCGTTGAAAGTTTTGGACGCGGGCGCTCTTGCCCTCCGGCTCGACCTCCGCTTCCACCACGTCCAGTCCGAGTTTTCTGGCCACGGTTTCGGCGCTGCGCCGGTTGTCCCCCGTGAGCATCACAATCTTCAACCCCAGCGCGTGCAACTCTTTGACCGCCTCGGGCGTGGTGGACTTCACCGGGTCGGCCACGGTAATCAATCCAGCAATCTTGCCCGCCACGGCGACCTGCACGACGGTTTGCCCGGCTTCTTGGCACTCCCGCGTCTTGGCATCAAGCCGGTCCTCGCTGGCAACGCCCTCCGCACGAAGAAATTCCGGCTTACCCACCAGAACCAATTTGCCCGCGACGATACCCCGCACACCGCCGCCGGTGGTGGATCGAAACTCGGATATGGTTTCGAGGTTCATGACGTTTTCTTCCGCCTTCGCGACAATGGCTGCGGCCAACGGATGTTCGCTACCTTGCTCCAACGAAGCAGCCAGGCGCAGAAGTTCGTCCGGCGCGAATCCTGGCAAGGCCACAATGTCCACCACACGTGGTTTGCCTTCGGTGAGTGTGCCGGTTTTGTCCACCACCAGCGTCGTCACTTTTTCGAGCCGCTCAAGCGCTTCAGCGTTTTTCAGCAATACACCTTCGTGCGCGCCGCGACCCACGCCGACCATGATGGACATGGGAGTCGCCAGACCCAAAGCACAGGGGCACGCGATGATGAGCACGGCAACTGCGTTGACGATGGCGTAAGCCAGACGCGGCTCTGGCCCAAGCCACATCCACAATCCGAAGGTGATGAGCGCAACCGCAACCACCATCGGCACGAAGATGCCCGCCACTTTGTCGGCCAGACCTTGAATCGGCGCGCGGCTGCGTTGTGCTTCAGCGACCAGAGTCACGATTCGCGCAAGCAGCGTGTCGCTGCCAATGCGCTCGGCGCGCATGATGAAACCACCCGTGCCGTTCACCGTGCCGCCCGTTACTTTGTCGCCAACGCCTTTTTCCACGGGCATCGGCTCGCCGGTGATCATGGATTCCTCGACGCTAGAATGGCCTTCGGTCACGATGCCGTCCACCGGCACTTTGTCGCCGGGGCGCACGCGCAACAAATCGCCGACGTGGACTCGTTCGAGCGGAATTTCTTCGTCGCGGTCTTGCCTGACACGACGCGCGAGTGGCGGAGCGAGGTTGAGCAAGGATTTGAGTGCGCTGCCGGTGCGGCTACGGGCGCGAAGTTCAAGCATCTGGCCGAGCAAGACCAACACAATGATGACGGCCACCGCTTCAAAGTAAATTCCCACCCTGCCGTGCGGGCGCATGGCCGGCGGAAACATCTCCGGCGCGAGCATTGCCACAGCGCTGTAAAGAAAGGCCGTGCCGACCCCGATGGCGATGAGCGTGAACATATTCAACTGTCGCGTGACGAGCGAACGCCAGCCGCGCCGGAAGAACGGCCAGCCAGCCCACAGCACGACGGGCGTTGAAAGCGTAAATTGGATCCAGCGCGACACCGAGCCGTTCACCCATGAATCATGCGCGAAGGCCGGAAGCAGATGCGCCATCGCGAGCACAAACACCGGCAGTGTGAGCGGCGCGCCGATCCAGAACCGGTGCGTCATGTCGCGGAGTTCGGCGTTGTCGTCCTCCTGTTCACTGGCGCTGATGGTTTTAGGTTCGAGTGCCATGCCGCACTTGGGGCAGTCGCCGGGATGGTCCTGCTCGATCTCCGGGTGCATCGGGCATGTGTAAATGGTATTGTCGGCGGGCTGCCACGCGGGGTTGCGCTCCAACGCCATGCCGCATTTCGGGCAATCACCCGGCTTGTCGGATTCAACGCCGGGGCACATCGGACAAAAGTATTTTGCGGCAGCCGAGGGCGTTACGGATTCTTCTGCGTGATGGTGATGTCCATGATGTGAATGTTCGTGCGAATCGGAGCAACACGAATGGGAATGTGCTTCGCTGGCGTGCGCCTGTGCCTTGGGATGATGCGCCTCGCCCCCGCAGCAAGCGCCATGTTCCCAGGCGTCCTTGCTGGTTTCGCCGAGGAATTTCTGGCGGCAATGTTCGCTGCAAAAATAATACGGCTTGCCGTCGCGTTCGGCGCGGAGGGCCGTCGCTTCATCCACTGTCATGCCGCAGACGGGGTCTTTGGTCATGTGGCTCTGTCCTTTCATTTGTGCCGGGCGCATTGTTCTCTTCATTCACCAAGGCAAACGCACGAGCCGCGAAATCATTACACTCAATTTTACACTCATCGGCGCGGGTTAAAAGCCTTTGCCGGGCAGACGAGCCTCGTTACGCTTCTGGCAGTGAAGCGCGTGGAAGAACCATTATTGAAGAACCTGAAAGCCTTTGTCGCTTTTGCGCGCCAGCGGGTGGGCGACGCGCATCTGGCCGAAGACGTGGTGCAGGAAAGTCTGGTCAAGGCTTTGGGTTCGGCGAAGAAACCCGGCAACGACGACGACACCGTGGCTTGGTTCTATCGGATATTGCGCCGCTCGATCATTGACCTCTACCGACGAAACAGCGCCCGCACCCGCGCGCTGGAAAAATTTCAGAACGAATTGCCCGCGACACCGGACGCCGGGGATACCCGCTTGCTTTGCCAGTGCTTCAAACGCCTGCTGCCGTCCGTGCCGGAGCAGTATCGCAAGTTGCTGCAACGGATTGACCTCGACGGGTATGATCCAGACGAAGTCGCGGTCGCGCTCGGGCTGACGCGCAACAACCTGATGGTGCGGCTGCACCGCGCCCGCAAGCATCTCCGCGAACAACTGACCCGGAACTGCCGCGCGTGCAGCAAGCATGGGTGCTTGGATTGCACTTGTGAGGCGGCTGACAAATCGGAGCATTCCCATTCAAAACAAAAGGCGGGTTGCTTGATGGCAACCCGCCGTAGGGTGTGAGATTCTTTGCGACGCGATTTAGCTCTTCTTCGTCGCGCAGCATGAGGCGTTGCTGCTGCCGTCCATTTTGCAGTCGTGTTTGACGACGTTCTTCGCTTGCTTGCCCGTTCCCTCGGTCACGATCTTAGTGTGACAGGCGGGGCATTGATGCCGCAGAATGCTGGCAGACTCGACTCGCCCACCACGGCCCATTGGCTGTGCCACGGAAGCGACTGTCTCCGTGCATTTGGGGC
>JBQCEJ010000408.1:0-19642 GCA_051960355.1 Verrucomicrobiota bacterium
GGCGCGTGCTGGAGGGAGCGCCGGGGCGCGAAGCGATCCGGTCCATGCCGATCTCGTGAATCCACGCCTCGTTTCCGTTCCGCGACACAATCACTTTATCTCCCACCTTGAACCCGGCCCCCTTCGGCACTTCCAATGTCCTGGCCCCGACTGGAACACAGGCAGTGGTGATAGACTGGCGAGTATCGTTGACTTCCTGCGGACCCTCGTCGCCCCGCACCAAGATCAACGTGCGCTGCCCGGTGCCGACGCCAAGGAGCACCGTGCCCGTAGTTGTCGTTCCCTCCCCCCGAAGCACAACCCCGCTGGCCGCGATTCGCAAGGATCCCTCGATGCGGTATTGTCCCCTTGAGAGCAGCACCGCCCCACGAAACCCCGCGTCATCCAGCGGCAGCCGGGAGACCTGGTCGATAGCCGCTTGAACGCGCCTTGTGTCGTCGCTGTTTCGAGGTTCGGGATGAAGCGTCACTCGCACCGGCACCATTGGCAGCGCCACCCCACCACCCCCATACCCACAATTTGAGAAGTCCGGGATGACATTGCCCTCCGCATCGGCTGCATACACCAGTTTTCCATCCGCTCCAGGATAGACCAGGCGGCTATGATTCGTTGCCAACAGCAGGGCTGAAAGCTCTGTTTGGGCCTCGACGGCCCGCGACTCCGTGATAAGCAGGCCCGCGAGGGCCATTCCGAAACCCAAGTTGGACAGTATTGATTTTGAGTTCACGTTTCCTGACCAATGTCATTGACCTGACAACTTGCCAGCAATGGCCGGCGATCCATCCAGCAGGAAAGACGCATCAGCAAGAGTCAGAAAGGTGCGAGCACAAAATAAAAAGAGAAAGCTTCCATTATTCTGCCTCGATTCTTTCCCGCCTCGTTTTCCCAATGACATGTTTGCGTTCACCCTTTTCCGTCCAGTTCGGCTGGCACGGACAACACGACCATCTGAGCCCTGTGGGTGTTTCAGTGGAACAGTAGATTGCCACGTATTCTCTGGTGCGGCGGTGGCTTTGGCCATCGAACATTTGTTCGATAGAGCTTATTTCCCACTTGCTGCAAAATTCTTGGAGAACTGAGAGGCACCAACCAAGACACAGTTCAGAACTTCCGCGCAAGAAGAGCCGCATTATCGCTGCAACCCCTATGAAAATCCTGTCACGCATCTGGCATCGCTTGTCCCTCGGCTTCCACCGGAAAGGTTGTCCCGATCGATCCCGCGATTGGAGGCACCTTGCCTTCCCGCTGTTCACAGCAGCAGCACTGGTCTGGTTCCTGATCCGCGTCATTCCTAAACCCTCCCGGGCCAGCTACCCCTGCCAACGCGCGGCCTTTCCGCTGGCCTCCTCGTTTGTGATTTGGCTGCTGGCATGCAGCGGGGGCGTGGTGGCCTTTTGCAAGGTACGCTGGCGCAAGTTCCAACCCCTCTGCGTGGCTATGGCCCTGATGCTCATTACCGGTCTGCTGGCGCTGGCGGCGGATAAAATCGCAGAGGAAACCGCCAGCCCCCGCCAGCCGTGGACGCCGAGCGACCCGCCTAACTCCCCCATGGGACTAGCCCAAGGGATTTTCCCCGGTCGGGTCGTCTGGATCCGCGACACCAACGCCACCCCGTGGCTGGGCGACACCAATTCGGGGCATTGGTGGGACTCAGGCACCGGGACGCGCCTGGAGGTGGTCGACCGAATGACGTCGCGCTCGTTGCAGACCTTGACCGGGGCGAAGAGCGATGCGGAAGCCTGGGAGAAGCTTTTCCATTTCTTCAACACGAAGCACGGACGCGGCGACGTGGGCTACCAGCCCGGTGAAATTGTGGCGCTGAAGCCCAACTGCAACAATGCCTATGCCGGCAACGAGGATGACGACAATCAGATCGACGCCTCGCCCCAAACTATTCAAGCAATGCTCCGCCAACTGGTTTACCAGGCGCATGTCCCGCAAACGAATATCCTGGTTTATGAGGCGGTCCGGGCCCTGCACAACCATATCATCCAACCCTGTCGCGCCGAGTTCCCCGGAGTGGTGTGGATGGACTCGAAGGGCACTAATGGTATCTGCGAGAAAGTCGTTTGGCACAAGAACGCCTTCGCCTTGTCGGTCACGGAAAACAATAAAGTCGGCACAAGTGTGCCCGAGCAGGTCTACCGGGCGACCTACGTGATTAACCTGGCCCTGCTCAAAGGCCACCCGACCTGCGGGGTGACGCTGACGGCCAAGAATCATTACGGCTCCATCGACGGGCGGGACCACCGGGAATACATTAACACCTGGCAGCACCACATGGGCATTTACAATCCTTTTATCGACCTGATCGGCACCAAGCAACTCGGCGGCAAAACCTTGTTGTTCATGATCGACGGCCTTTACGGAACACGCGACGCCAATGATCCGGTGGCGCCGGAGTTCGCCGCCTGGACCAACTTCTTCGGCGGGCAATGGTCCTCGAGCCTCTTTATGTCACTCGACCCGGTGGCCATTGATTCGGTCGGGCTGGATTTCCTGCGGTGCGAGTTCGGCCTCCGGTTAACCCGGCAGCCCGGTCACGACATGTATGCTGACAATTATCTCCATGAGGCGGCGCTCGCCAACAATCCGCCCTCTGGAACGGTCTATCAGCCGGATGGCACCCGTCTGGGCAGCCTTGGGACTCACGAACATTGGAATAATCCCAAGGACAAGCAATACAGTCGAAACCTGGACCCGCAAAACGGGACCGGCATCGAATTGGTGGTCGTCAAGCCCTGAGAACCGGAGCGGGGCTTGCCTGGGGCAAGTTGAATCTGTGTGGCCAGCCATCGGGTGCCAGATGTCCAACTGGCCCCGCCTGCTAACCTGAAAAATTCACAATACAAAATTGTAACAGCGGCTGCTGGCCGCCAGTTTTTCGGGTGAGACGTGAGCAGCGACGGCGGGTTGCCCTCACTGGATCGTCGGCCGGGTTTGACCCAGGCCATCGCGCAGGCGCTGCGCGATCCAGTTGAAGCTGCTGAAAGATCGCCGCTGCTGCGCAACGCGCGACGCATTCAAATGCGGTTAAGGCAGCTATCCCTGCCAACGACTCTTCGGGCAGATGGTCCAGGCGTTCGGCAGTGGTTGAAGGCCATAGAGTGCCGCCCCGGCAAGTTGAAAATGGGGGCACTCTGTTCATGACTGGAAAAGTCCGTCAATTCAACCACGGCCCCGTGAAAATCCCATGGAACTAACCCGCAATATCATCCTGCAGGCCAGTGTGAAATTATCGGACTAAGTAATTGTGGGGAGAGCCCAGCTTATTCCTTGGCGTGCAGCGCGGAAGCGTCCACGGGTTCGAACTGGCTACCGGAAATTCGCAAGCTGCAAGTGATGGTGCTCAGGGGTTTCCTAGGCAGCACCACCCGCAGCCCGTCCGCGGTTTGGGTAAACTTCAGGCCACCACGCTGTCCCAATAACTCTACGCGCTGGATTTGATTGCCGTTACCGGTGGCTGGCTTCCCCAAGGCTTTAATCAGCACCTGTCCGTCCGTCGGCCAGCCCAAGGCGATCGCATACAGGGTCCGGCCTTTGGTGGTGAACCGAATGTCTGAGGCACTAAAGCCGAAGTCTTCCTTGAAGTGGCCGCCGGCGGCCATGGTTGGTCCCTCGCCAAAGGTTTGCCACGGACGGGTGCCGTAAATCGCTTCGCCATTCACTTTCATCCAGCCCCCAATCTCTTTTAACAATTTTTCCACCTCGGGGTCGAGAGAGCCGTCCGGGCGCTGAACGACATTTAAGAGCAAGTTGCCGTTCTTGCTGACGATGTCCACCAAGGTGTGTACGACCCAGCCCGCTGAGCGATACATTTTTCCGGTATCTTTGGCTTTCCAATTGGCGTTGTAAAACCAGTCTCCAATCGAAGTATCCGTCTGCCAAGGCAAGGGGTTAATACCGGAGAGCACCCCTCGTTCCATGTCCTGAACATAAGAGCCCGCCACGAATTCTCCCTTGTTCATGTCCTTGCAAGTGTAAACGGCGTTGAGCCGGCCATGATTTCGCTGCAGATTCGTGTTATAGAAATGCGCGATGAGCGTGCGCCCAAACTCCGCAAACGGCACCCCGCCGTCCGTGTAGAGCAGGTCCGGCTGATAGCTGTCCACCAGGTCCTGAATGCGGTCAAACCACTCTTGATGCCAGCGGGCATCGCTGCAGTACCATCGGTCGGTGTCGCCCGGCGCCGCCGGCCAGTGATACAAATCCTGCCACTGAGGATTGGCCCCGTCGTAAGCTACTCCGGCCAGCGACCCATTGGTATCGGCTCCATGGGCCACCTGCCACCACCAGAAGCTTGCCCCCAGATGCTCGGAGACGCCGAAAGGCAGGCCCTGTTTCTTGGCCGCCCGCTGCCAGGCCCCGACAATATCCCGGTGCGGCCCCATCTGCACGGCGTTCCAGCGGTGGTGCTTGGAGTTCCACAAGTCGAAGTTATCATGATGCACCCCCATGCTCACGAAGTAACGCGCCCCGGCTTCTTTGTAGAGTCGCATCAACCGCTCCGGGTCGAAGCGCTCCGCCTTCCACAAAGGAATGATATCTTTCCAACCGTTGGTTGAAGGATGACCATAGTTGCTAAGATGGTGCTGGTATTGGTTGCGGCGGTTGTCCTCGATATACATGTTCCGCGCGTACCAATCGCCAGCCATGGGCACCGATTGGGGACCCCAATGAGCCCAGATCCCGAACTTGGCGTCGCGGAACCATTCGGGACATTGATATTGTTGGAGCGATTCCTGGGTGCCTTTAAACGGGCCGGCCGCCAGGGGCAAGCTGTTGGTTCCAGAGACGGCCGCCTCGGCACAGGGACTTTCCAACCAGACCAGCGCTGAGAGAATACAGAGGAGTGAAGTGCGAGAGAGCATCGGTAGTGTTAGGGTTAAGCTTGGCTGCGGTCCAAATACTTGAGGACCGCTTCGGTGCGGGACTGGACGTGGAGTTTTTCGTAGACCTGGTGCAAGTGCGCGCGCACGGTGCTGAAACTGACGTGGAGTTGGTCGGCGATTTCCTTGTAAAGATAGCCTTTGGCCAGGAGTCCGAGCACTTCCCGTTCGCGCGGGGTAAGCACCTCCATCTCGGAGGCAGGTCGCTTAATGCGCTGAAAGTAATTCACCACTTTGCGGGCGATGTGCATGGACATGGGCGAGCCCCCGGCATGCACCTGCTCGACGGCCGTCAACAATTCGCCCGGAGGCTGGTTCTTGAGCAGATAGCCGTTGGCGCCCGCGCGCAGGGATTCAAAGATCAGGTCCCCTTCCTCATAGGTCGTGAGCATGAGCACCTGGGTTTTGGGCAACTTTTCCTTGAGCCGGGCGACGCATTCAATGCCGCTCATTCCAGGCAGCTTGATATCCATCAGCACCACATCGGGATTATGATCTTGGATGGAGCGAAGGGCCTCTTCCCCGCTCGTATACGACGCGACACACCGCAGGCTGGGGGAACGCTTCAACAATTCTGACAAACTTTCGCGCGTGCCGCGACTATCCTCAACGATCGAAACATTAATGCTCATCGCTATGCTCTCAATTACTGCAGTCTAGGCCCAAGTGCGCCCATTTGACCATCGAACAAACGTTCAAGAATGGTCCGGTTAGCGCTTTACATCGCGCGGTCTTGGCAATTCAACCGCAATCCGGGTGCCCTGTCCTGGGTCGCCCTCAATCCGGCATTTGCCTCCAAGGTCCGCCACCCGTTTGCGAATGTTACGCAGTCCATCGGCGTTGGTGTCATCCTTAACCTGAGCAAAACCACAACCGTTATCTTCGATTAGCAGCTCCAGTTTTGACTCATCCAGCGCGATCCGCAGACGCAGTTCGGTGGCATGAGCATACTTCACCGTGTTATTGATGGCTTCCTTCACCACCAAAAACAAGTTGTGGCGAATATCCGAGGACAGCTGCCCATCGGGAACTTGTTCTGGCAGGTCTAACCTGCAGCGCACGCCCGCCCGCCGCAGATAATCTAAACTAAATTGCGCCGTGTAATCGATGAACTGGACCAGAGTATCGTTGCGGGGATTGACCGCCCAGACGATCTCATCCAGCGCCTTCACAGCTCGCCGCGCGGTGCCGGCCATGGTTTCAATATGCACCGTGACCTTCTCTGGTGTCGCGCTATCCTGCCGGGCCAATTCTCCCATGAAGGAAATCTGGGTCAGGCTGGCCCCCAAATCGTCGTGAATATCTTGCGCGATGCGGGCGCGTTCTTTATAGAGCGCCGACTGCTGTTCGAGGTGGATTACCTGAGAACGCAAACGACGGAAAGAAACATACCGGACCAGAGCGATGACGAAAGCCGTAAACAGGGTCGGCACCAGCAGACGAAACCACCAAGTCTCCCAAAAAAAAGGCTCCACTTGGAACATTACACTTGCCTCCTTGTCACTCCAGGCGCCCTCCGGGCTGCACGCGCTGACCCGGAAGCGATAGTGGCCCTTGGGCAGGCGGGGGTAAGTGACGTTCCGTCGCTCGGTATCCACCCAATCCTCATCGACTCCCTCGAGCCGATAACGGAAGGAGACATTCTCGGCGTCCGCAAAATTCAACGCCGCGAAACCAAATTCCAGGCGCCTATGGTCCGGGGCCAACTTCACCTCCCGATCCAGGGGCCGCGAAAGGTCCAGCACCTCCGGACCGCCGGTGCTCAGGGGCCAGACCCCTCCATAGGCCGCGACTATGCGCTCGCCAACCATCATGCGGGTCAGCAGCACAGGCGGCGACGGAGTCGTCTCCGGCAACCGTTGCGGGTCAATGACAGCCAGCGCCGTCCACATGGCCAGCCAAATACGACCGTCTGGGCTGCGCAGGCCCAGGGGCGCGCTGCCGAAATTCGCCTGCAGGCTCGGCAAGCCGTAGCCAGGCCCGTAATGAGTCGAGTGGAAGCGGGCGGCCTTGCCTTGGGCCACCGCCTCCAATTCCGCTTGGCGCACGCGATAAATGCCCCGGTCCGCTCCCAGCCAGAGCCACCCCCGACCGTCGGCCACAATTTGGGAAACGAAATCGTCCTGGAGGCCCTGCTTGGCGGTGAACAAGGTGAACTTGTTATCCTTGAGCCAGCCCAACCCCGCCCCCGCGTAGCCAATCCAGAGCCCCCCATCCGGTGTGGCGTAAAGGCAGCGGATGGATTGTGGTTCGCCGGTGGTCCGGGGAGTTTCATCTATCAGGCGTTCGCCCTCTGCCCGCAGCAAAAAACCTTTGGAAGTGCCAAACCAAATATTGCCGGCAGCATCCTCCACCGAGGCGCGAATCACCCGCACGTCATTCGGCACCCGGAAATTCAGAATTTTTCCCCCGCGCAACCGCATCACCGCCGCCGGGATTTCCCCCCCGCCGAGCCAGATGTCCCCGTTGCGTCCGGGAACGATCGTGTGAATGGAGTCGGTTTTAATTTGGCTCGTGTCCCCCCAGGGGACGAACTGCTCATCCTGCCAAAAGAGCAGCCCATGATGGCGCGTCCCGACCCAAACCGCGCCGAGGGCGTCCACCGCGACACTCAGGGCGTCTGCAAACCAGTTTGTGCTGCGTGGTAGAGCCTGCCAGCGCCCCCCTTTGAGCCGGGAGAGAGAACCATCCCGGGTGACTGCCCAGACCACTCCGTTCGTTTCCTGGGCGATTGAGCTCACCGAATCCAGGGGCGATCCGGGTTCTCCGGTCAGGAGTTCAATTGCTTGCGGTCGGATGCGATTTAAACCTCCCCCTCCGGTGCCCGCCCAGATTGTGCCCTCAACATCCTCAAGGAGGCTGAGGATTTCGCGATGAGTGGTGGGAACTTGCTCAAATTGCTGCTCTGCAAAACGGTATAATCCGTGGAAAGCGGTGCCGACCCACACAGCCCCATCCTGCGCTTCGAGCAGCACGGAAGCCGTGGTTGCCGCATCCCGTCCTGGAGCACACTCTCCCTGACTCTGCACGGTGCCCGACTCATCACAATAAAAGAGCCGCCCCCCTGAGGAAAACCACACGCCTCCCTTCCGGGATGGAGTCAGCCGCCCCGGGCCCGGCGGAACTTTGGCCATCGTTTGAAAAGCCTCCTCTCGAAAGAAGCCCAGCCGCCCATTCTTCAAAAACCACAGCCGTCCCTTTGTGTCCATGGCCAAGGAGCAACACAAAGGGCCTTCCGGCAATCCGTCGGCTTCAGAGAATACCTTGAGTTGGCCTGCTTTGATGCGGCAGACCTCGCCATTGTTATAGCTCACCCACAAGCCTTGCTGCGCATCCTCTAGGACCAGGCTCACCGAGGAACTCGGCAGGCCGCGCTCCGCCGGAAACACCCGGCTCTGGCCGGCATCCAACCAGACTAGGGAGGCGCGGTCGGTAACCAGGCGCAATCCACCATCCGCCGTCCCCGCCAAGGCCAGAACGCCCCGATCGGGCGGCTGAATGAAATTGGTTGACGAGAAGTCTTCGAAATGCAATCCGTCAAAGCGCGCCAGACCATTGGCGGTGCCGATCCAAAGATAATGGTCCGGAGTCTGCACGATTCCATAGACCGTGTTGTTTGGCAGTCCATCGTCCGAACGCCAAGCCCTGGACTTCCAGCTCAGCTGGTTGGTGGCCCCCGGCGCCAGCTCGACCAGAACCAGCATCAGCCCCAGCACGCCGAGCGATATCATTCGGGACAACACGGAAACAATACTAGGAATTGCTGCAGAAAAAGCAATGTGTTCCAGGTGCCCGCGATAGTGTGGCCATTCCGGAACCCTGTAGAACGGCCGCACGGCCTATGAAGCTAAATCTATTCGAATCAGTGAAAGTTCGTTGAACGGAAATGGAGCTCGCAGCGGCTCACCGGTGGGCGGCAGGCAGCAATTCAAGCCACCTGCAGTCACTATCTCCAGCCCTGATGTTGGTAGCGTTCGCGCACATACTCGTAATCGTTTCCAGAGTGCGGGCCGTTGAAATTTGCTCCGTTTTGGCCCGACGCAGACTTGCGTCCGGCCGCAATGATGCTGCCATCGGTCCACTTGTGCATCTCCACATGCCCATCTGCAAAGGAAAAGCTGCCGGAATTGACATGGTAAACCGCTGGGGTATCCACCCATGTAAAGGAGCCCGGCACGGTCCCGCTGTTCCAGCGCACCACGTAACTGCCGTTATTGTAACCGCGCCAGTCAGCATCCTCCACTGTCATGAAAGTCATGGCCGGACTGCGGATGCTGCCCAGCCTAGTGTAGGCCACAGAGCCCCAATTTGTGCCCTTCCCGCCCACGTTCTCAGTTTTGGAGTAGCTATCATAAGCCCAGCCGCTGCCGGGAGTGCAGTTTTTCCAGCGCGCGTCCCCGGGGCAATGGAAGACTTCGGGGTTGGGGGCGTAATTGGCCAGTGGGCTATTGCCCTTGTCCATGAGCGCCTGTTTGACCATCAGCGTGACCTGAGCGACGGACTGACCAGCCCAAGGCGCGCCGCCCGGGGGGGTCCAGAAGCCGCCACCATTCTCGTAGAAATCGATTTTGTCGCCGTAATCCGAAGCATACATAATGAACGCCAAGGCAATTTGCCTCTGGTTGTTGAGGTCCTGGGTCACCAAAGCTTTCTGCTTGGCCTTGCTCAACGCTGGCAGAAGCATGGCCGCGAGGATGGCAATGATGGCGATGACCACCAGTAGTTCGATGAGGGTAAATGCCCTGTCCGGGCCCCTAGTAGAAGCGTTGCGTCTCATAAACGGTAGTTCGTGGTTGGTTGGCTTAATTCGCTGAGTCACTCTAAAACATTATCTGCTTGGGGAGTATTGAACAAATGTTCGAGGTTGTCCCCGTCCACGAGGCGGCCAGGGCTGGGATGCGAGGCATGCAAGTCAGGCGCATAGAGGAGTGCGGTAATCATCCGGCTGCAGCCGAGGCGGAAGATTGGAAGGAATTGGGCGGTCGCAGCGGGCCGAGTAAGAAGAGCAGAACACTCAACGCCAGCAGCGGCAGGACCCCATAACCAATGAACACGGGCAGATAGCCGTAGCGTTCAATCAACCATCCCGACAGGGCCATAAACAACATCCCCCCAAAGCCGGAGCCCATGCTGGCCAGCCCCCAAATCGAGGCGACCGTGCTCTGGGGAAAGACCTCGGCCGGAAATGCCAGGGTGTTCGCGGTGTAGCCGGTGTAGCCGAAGGTGGTGAGCGAGACGAAGGCGATCGACAACCAAGAATTGCCCGTCAGGATGGCCGGAATGGTGCTGAGCATCAGCAATGCGAACACGGCTGTGCTGGCCTTGCGCGCCGTGGAGGGCGGGACGCCCCGGCGCAGCCACCAACCGGTCAGCGCCCCGCCAGCGAGGTTGCCCAGCGCTGCCGTGAAATAGGGAATCCAGGCTTTCCAGCCAATGTCCCGGAGGCTGAACTGATGGACTTCGCTCAGGTACTTCGGAAACCAGAACACGAAGAAGTACCATACCGGGTCCATGAACACTTTGGACAGGGTAAAAAAGATGACAAAGCGGGTGCGCCAAAGCTGCCGGGGGGAGATGGGGAGTTCCCGGGCGGCGGCCACCGCCTTCCGGGGCACGCGATAAGTGAACCACCACGCGACCATCCACACCAAGCCCAAGAGCCCCATGACAACAAAAGCGCTACGCCAGCCCCAGCGCGTTACCATCCAAACCACCACCAGCGGAGAGGCGACGGCTCCAAGAGAAGCGCCGCTGTTGAAAATGCCCGAGGCGAGCGCACGTTCCCGGGACGGAAACCATTCGCTGACGAGCTTGGCGGCGGCGGGCCAGTTGCCCGCCTCACCCATGCCGAGCAGCAGCCGGCAGCCCCCGAGCGACAGAGCCCCCTGCGCGCAAGCATGAAGGATCCCAGCCACTGACCACCAAGCCATGCAACAGGCGTAGCCCACGCGTGTCCCCACTCGGTCAATGAACGGACCGGACAGCCCGTTCGAGACCGCGTAGGCAAGCATGAAGGCCGAGGCCACATAGCCATAGGTTTCCTCCGTGAGCGGCACGGCGGCTTGGAAATCCGGCGAAGCGGCCACGACCGAGAGAACCTGCCGGTCCAGATAGTTAATAAGGGTTGCCAGGAAGGCAAAACTGAGCATCAGCCAGCGCAACCGCAGCGGTTCGGGCTCCGGACTCGCCGTCGAAAGGGGGCCGGTCGGCTTGGGAATAGAACCAGGAAACTTCATCCGCGTTACAGGGTTCGATCGTTCACCGGGTTTTCATAGTAATCGAAACTCGGTCCCAAGGCTTCCAGCAAGGGCTCGGTGACCGCGTTTAATTCCCTGACAATCTCCGGGGCCAGCGGCTCGATGGCCGTGCGAAGGTTCATCTGCAACTGGCGCAGGTTGCGCGCGCCGCAGAGAGAGCTGGTGATGCCCGGTCCGGCGATGGCCCATTTCAAGGCCAGTTCCGACGTGGTCAGGCCCTCGCGACGCGCGATGCTTCGAACGGCTTTTAAGGCCGCGAACGTTTCCGGTTCGGCTCCCCCCAAGCCATGGCGACATTGCGGCGTGCCGGCGCTGTTGAAATGCCGGGTGCGCCGACGCCAGACAGGCACCTCTTCCAAGGTGGCAAATGTATCCGAAAGCAGCCCCTGAAGAAGGGACATATACCCCAGCACGCCCACCCCGCGTGCCCGGCAATGCGGCAGGATGTTCCGCTCAATGGCGCGCGTGAGCAAGCTGTAGGGCAGTTCGTTCACAACAATCTCCGCGCCAGTGGCCAGGGCCTCGTCCAGTTTCGCAGGGCCGAAATTGCTCACCCCGATAAAACGAATCTTGCCCTCCCGCTGCAACTGCATCAGGGTTCCAAACGCCTCCCCCACCGCCGGCACAGGCATGGGGTCGCTGGTAAAATGGCGGATGGAATGCGCCGTGATCGGCCAGTGCACCAAGTAAAGGTCCAAGTAGTCGGTGCGCAAGCGCCGCAAGCTCGCTTCGCAGTGCGCCCGCAAGGTTTCCGGCGCGGTATTGGAAGGGGAGATTTTGGTCCCAATCAGGACACGGTCGCGGGGGATTCCCTGGAGTGCCAGTCCGAGCGAGATCTCGCTGGCGCCCTGGTTGTAGGCTTCCGCCGTATCGAAGAAGTTGCACCCCTGATCCACTGCAGACCGCACCACCGCGTCGACGTCTTGCTGCGATTGCGGCCCCCAGTAGTCGCCCCCGCCGAAAGCCCAGCATCCCACCCCAACGACAGGCAAACGCAGATTGTGTTTGCCGCAAGCGCGGGTCGGCAGAGGCGAGTCAATGGCCCGGTCGATTGGCACGCTACAGGTTTGGGCTGGCTGGATGCACATATTTGAGATGGCAACGTTTTTCCGGTCGGCGGAGCAACTACTGGCGCGGCAGGGCACGGGTGGCGCCGCCGGAGATGCCGCCATCGACCAGCAACGTTTGAGCTGTGAGGTATTCGCTGGCGTCAGAGGCGAGGAACACGATGGCTCCGTCCAGGTCGGTCGGTTTGCCTGGGCGCTTGAGCGGAATGCGGTCGCATAAGTAGTCCACCCATTCCTTGTTCTCATACATCACCGCGTTCTGTGCGGTCTTGAACCACCCCGGGGCCAAACAGTTCACGGTAATCCCATGGGGCCCCCAGTCGTCGGCCAGGCTCATGGTCAACTGTTTCACCCCGCCACGGCTGGCGCCATACGGAGACAGCCCGGCGTAACCAAAGACGCTGGTGACCGAGCCGATATTGATGATCCGGCCGTAGCGGCGCGGGATCATGTGCCGCGCGACCGCCTGAGAGACGAAGAAGGTGCCCCGGAGATTGGTCTCGAGGATCAGGTTCCAGTCCTCCCAGGATACCTCCAGGGCCGGCTTGCGCACATTACAACCGGCATTGTTCACCAGGATGTCGAGATGGCCGTAATGCGCCACCGCAGCCTCCACCATCGCTTCAATGCTCTCGTGCTGGCGCACATCCAGCGCCAGCGGCAGCGCCTGACGTCCCAATGCTTCGATTTCGGTCTGAAACGGCGCGAGCCGGTCCACGTCCCGGCTCGTGATGACCAGGTCGGCGCCAGCCCGTGCCAGGGCGCGGGCAAAGTATTGCCCCAAGCCGCGGCTGGTGCCGGTGACGACGGCGACTTTTCCCGTCAGGTCGAACAACGAATCCTTCATAAATCCAAAACTCACCTCAGGGCGTTAAAACGACTTTCAGCAGTCCAGGCTCTTTCGCGTAAAGCCGGCTGAACCAGGATGGGCCCGTTTCCAGCGGCGCGACGGCGCTCAGCAGCGGAGCGGCATTGAGCCGGCCACGTGCCATCAGGTCCAGGCACGCGGGATATTCCCCCGCGGAGGCACAGCTCCCGAACAGCGAAACCTCTCGAGTCACCACCTGTTGGAGCGCCAACTCCACCCGGGGCGCGACATTGCCCACCAAGGTTACCGCGCCGCCTTTGCGCACGCACCGGACTGCCAATTCCACCGTTGGCCCCAGGCCGACGGCTTCGAACACATGGTCGGCACCTGCCCCCCCGGTAAGTTTTAGGATTTCCTCCAACGCCTGGCCTGAAGCCGCATTGATCGTCGCGTCTGCCCCGAAGGCCGCCGCCTGGGCCAGCCGGTCCGGTGCCGTGTCCACGGCTAGGATGCGGCCGAATCCCGCCAGCCGGAGCGTCTGCAGCAAGGCGAGGCCAATCATGCCGCAACCAATAATAACCGCGCTGTCGTTGAGCGAGGGGCGCTTTCGCCCGGCCGCATGAAAGGCTACGGTGAACGGTTCAATCAAGGCCGCGTGCTCGAACGAGAGGGCGTCGGGCAGCCGATACAGGATGTGCTCCGGCACCACCACGAACTCAGCAAAAGCGCCCGGCTGAGAATATTCCGCACACGAGACGCCCAAAACGCGCCGCTGCTCACAAAGATTCACCTGCCCGCGCCGACAATACTCACAGCGGCCACAATGGATCGTGGAATCAAAAGTCACCCGGTCGCCCGCTTGCCAATGATGGACCCCGCTGCCCACCTCGGCAATAACCCCGGCCGCTTCATGGCCCATAATCAAGGGCGGGCGGCGACGTCCGGTGCTGCCGTCCAAGCCGTGTACGTCGCTGCCGCAGATGCCGCAGGCTTTGACGGCGACCAGCACTTCGCCCGGACCGCATTGGGGCCGGGGCACCTCCTGAATGAGGAGCTTCTGATAATCAACAAGGACGAGCGCCTTCATGGTGCGTGGGAGCGGATAACGCCGATGGTCAGGAGCAGATTGGCGAACCGACGCTCTTCGCCGGTCGCAATGACCAAGGCCGTCTGGTGGGATTTGGCTTCCTCATAAAACTCGAGCCGGGGTTTGCCGGCTAGGATAACGCCGCCGGGCAACAGGGCTTTGAACTCGGCGTGGATGGGCACGGGTTCGCTGTCCGGACGACTCATCATGAGCGCCGACTCGATGGGAATCGTTTCGGTCAGCACTTCCAGAAGGTCCGTCACCCGCACCAGTCCGCGGCGCAGGTTGAGAAATACTTTGCGTGCCCCAGCCGGGGAGCCGGTGCTGAAAGGGTAGTTACCATCGGCCAGGAGCACCCGCGAACCATGCCCGGCTTCTCCCAAGGCTGAGAGAATTTCGGGGTGCAAAAGCCGTGTCATGAGCATGGCCTTGTCTTAGCAGGACGACGCTCCGGCATCTTGTAATGTCGGGCACTCCGACCTGTTTTTTTGGGTGATCTTCGGCTCCAGCCCGCAGCGGCACCATTGAACCTTGAACCCCATTGAACAAGTGTTCACTTGCTTGCCGCGCGACACTTTGAGCAGGGTTTACCGAAATCCATGAAAGGTTTGGCATCATGAAGCTCGACCTGTCCCCGACCGGCGGCCTCGTAAAAAGCCCCAAACAGGTGGCACTGCCGGACTTTGGCGTGGTGGTGCAGGAAAGCCGGCACGCCCCCGGTTTTGCCGGGGAGTTGAGCGACCCCTATGCCAAGTTTCACCTGGTGATCGCTGGACAAGCCTGCTGGGAGAGCGCGGGAGAAAAGTTCCTAGTCGGTCCGAACACCCTGTTTCATATCGCCGCTCGCGTGCCACATCGGCAGCAGGACTATCCCAACGCCCCCATAACTCTCCTTTTCGTCCATTACCGACCGGAATTGCTGCCGGGGTGGCTCAACGAGGAACTCTCGCGCCGGCGCATGCTGCCCCTGGACCTGGCCAGCGCGCAAATCGACCGGTCGCGCCCCGTGCGCGCCCTCTTCCAGGAAATGCTCTTTGAGCAATCCTCCCAGCAGCCCGGCTGGCAGACGCTCCTGCAGGCGCGCCTGCTGGAACTGGCAGTCATGACCGCGCGGTTGTCCCAGCGGCAGCCGCACGCCGCCACAACGGTATTCGAACGGGGCGATGACACCGCCAGCCGGGTGGCCAATTACGTCGTGCGGCTCCAGTCGGAGTTTTATCGCGCCACCTCCCTGGAAGAGGCGGCCCACAGCGTCTGTTTGAGCCGGCGTCACTTCACAGAAGTTTTTCGCAAACTCACGGGCCAAACCTGGCATCGTTACGTGCATCAATTGCGGCTACAGCACGCGGCAAAACTGCTGGCAGAAACAGCGCAGTCCGTTACCGCGATCGCTTTCGAGTGCGGCTTTGAGGACCTGTCGCATTTCCACCATAGTTTCCGCAAGGCATTCCATTGCGCCCCGCTCAGCTATCGCAATCAGCATCTCCCCACTAAGCCGTCCTCGCCGCTCACAGTTCCGAAGCCGCAACGAGCCGGCGCAACTGCGGAACGGTGATTGAACGGCCTAAAAAAAAGAGCCGCGCTTGAGGCGCGGCTCTTATTGATTTAGAGGCCGGTCAATCCCGACATCACTGGACCGAGATCAAGTAGAAGCGCTGCGGCTCACTCGATACGCTGTTGGTGTAACTGAAGTTACCGCTCGCGTCGAAGTAATTGGTCGCCACCGGTGTCCAACTTGCCCGCGGCAGCGCGACGTCCGTGGAAGTCCACACCACATACGGCTGGTTGGCCGGACCGTTGGTGCCGCTCAGCGTCAGATTGCCGCCAGCCACCCCGAAGGTGGTGATTTGCGGCACCGGCACCGCCACGGCCACTACGGCCAGCGTGCCGCTGGTGGCCAGAGCGTTGGTGTCCCAGCCCAACCCAAAGCCCGGCGTCTCCGGGATGATGGCGCTGAACGAACCTACGTAATTCGATGCACTGAACAACTTGAAGGTGTCGCCCGGTGCCAAGGAACCGCTGAGATTCGTGAGCGCCAGCGTGCCCGCATAAGTAATAGTGGTCGGCGTGGCACCGCTGGCCCGGATCTGGTCGTTGATGACCGCCGCCTTGTTCAGTTCCATGAATGCTGTCGCCCCGGCCTGCAGGGTTAGGTCGCCCACCACTGTTAATGTGCCAACAACATTGGCCGCCCCGGCCGTGGCCGTGCCGTTTGGCTTCACCGTGACGTTGCCACTAATCAGGCCGCTGCCGCCGATGGTCGCGCCGCTTTCGACGGAAACCGTCGTGGGTCCGATCCAGCCGTTGACCAGCAGGGTGCCGTTGTTCACCAGGGTCGGCCCGGAGTAGCTGCTCGCGGCCGTCAGCGTCAACGTGCCGGTTCCGTTTTTAATCAAGCCGCCGTCCGGAGTGCTTCCCAGAGCGGTGTCATGCACCAGCGGTTCGAGCACACTGACGCTGAACCCGTCAGTGTCGATGATGGCGCCGCCGGCTTTGACCACCGCTTTGATCGGAATGATGGGTGCCACCGTGCTGCCTTGGAAGAAGGTGGCGGAATTATTGCGGGCGAGCAGCGTGCCTCCGTTGAAATTGAAGGTCGCCGAGGGATTGAAGCTCATACCGGTCTGCGCGGAGCTGGTCGCAGTGCCCACGCGGTTCGCCGCGAGGATGCCGCCGTCGAGGTTGACCACTCCAGCGCACTGGTAAGAGTTGCCGGCGGCGTTGCGGGCGATATCCACGGTGCCGCAGTTCAGCCTGCCCGTGCCACTGAGGCTCAATTCGCCGCAGCCGCGGCTGGCCAAATAGAAACCGCTATTGGGCGCCGCTGCCGTGCCAATGTTCATCGTGCCGCCGCTGATGCGGACGATAGATTGTTCGTTGGGGTTGCTACCGTTAGCGCCTTGGAACGTGCTTCCGATAGTCAACGTGCCACCCACCTGGTAGACCATCCCCGTGGAATTGGCCGCGGTGGCCGTGTTCAAGCGGGCCAGCGTGGTGAACGAGCCGGCGACCATGTTGAAGGTGCCCACCCCACCCGCCGCGGTGCCGATTTGATTATCCGTAGGCAACCCATTGGCCGTGGTGGTGGTCAGCACCGGCGCGCTGCTCGCGGTGCCAAAGTTTAAAGTGCCATTGGTCAACGCCAGAGCCCACGGAACGCTCATGGGAAGGGCGGCTGCATTGTCCACCAACGTCCAATTGGCGTTGGTGCCAGCCACCGCCAGCACGTTGGTGCCTGCAGGATCCGCGCTCCCCAGCAGGTTCGCCAGGGTGCCCGTCCCATTCAAGTTCAGGGTGGTGTAACCCGCGGCGGTATTGGTCACGCCGCCAGCCAGCACCAGCGGACCAGCCAGACCGTTCAAGGTGCGATTGGCGCTGTAGCTCAAACCCAGATTGAGGGTCTGAACGTTCGTCGAGTTGTTGACGACGGTTCCCTCCAGGGTGATCGGGTTCCCGTTCAGGACGAAGGCGCCCGAGTCCGCGGTAAAGAGCACGTCGGCGTAACCGGTGCCGGCGCCGGTATCATTGGTATTATTGAGCCGGTTGCTGCCGGTAAAATAGAGCGTATTGCCCGCCTGCAGGGTAACATTATTCCAGTTGGCCGCGTCGCTCCACAAACTGTCGGTGCTGCTGCCACCGGTCCAGATCGGTGGTCCGCCGCTGGCGACCAAATTGATCTGGCCAGCCACTGAGGTATCAACCTGGAAGGAATAGCCCGCCACATCGGGAACCGACAGCGGCGTGATGACCGTCAGGTTGCCGGTGTAGTTGAACAGGCGGTAGGGCACACCGGTTTTCAGAAGCCCTTGGGGGGTGATCATTACCATGTTCCCGTTGAGCGTCAGATCCCCATTGACCACGACGAGGTCATTCACCCCGCCGCCGAGGGTGGTGGCGTTGGTCAGGTCGAACGCGGCACTGGCTCCCCCTTGCAAGGCAAGCCCGCCCACTGTCAGGGTTCCGATAGAATTGGTCCCACCGGGGGCCACAGTTCCGGATACATCGGCAAAACCGCTCACGGTGCCGTTGCCCGCCAGGAAGGTGTCAGCGTTGTTAGTCACGCCGGCTAGGTGCGTCCCATTGACGGTCAAGCTGCCGACCACCACCGTGGTGCCGGCGTGGCTCGCCGTGCCGCTGAGGATCAGGTTGCCGAAGCCCTGTTTGCTCAGCAGTCCGCCCGTCAGCGAGCCGGCCAGGTTGAGCGACGTCCCGCCGATATTGAAAGCACCATCCCCGTTCATGGTCACGGGACCGACGACGGTGTTGGCGCCACCGCCATTGATCAAGCTGAAGGTGAAACCATCGTAGTTTAGAGAGATGACTTTGTTTAACTGGTTGGTCAGCCCGTAAAACTGCAGCGACGCGCCAGCGAACACCGTCAGGGTGCTGGCCGGATTGCCCAGCCCAGTCGTCGCCTGCTCGAGGCTCAGGATCCCGCTCTGAACATCCACCGCTCCCAGGGCCGGGTCAACGGTTACGCCGACCAGCGAAACCTGGTTGAAGCCGACCTTGGTCAGCTTGTAAGCATTCCCGCCCGTGCTCAGGCCGGCTGTGGCCGGGTTGGCCGTGGTGGAGCCGCGAATGTCCCACCGAGCACTGCCGCCCAGGGCGGTGTCTCCGGCCAGCGTCACGTAGCGGAGCGCATTGTTCTGGGCATTGGCGCTGTTGATAATTGCCCCATTGCCATCGCCAGCCCCTTGGACGGTCACCGGTTCGGCTCCCAGGTTGAGTCCATTCACGTCCAGAATCGCGCCATTAGCCACGACGGTGGCGCCAGTGGTGGTTCCCAGCGCGCCGCCATTAGCGGGCCGCAGTGTTCCAGAGTTGATCATCACGGGGCCGCTAAAGGTATTGATTACGGGCAAAATCAACGCTGCGCTGCCCTGCTTAATCAGCGAACCCGAACCCGAGATGCTGTTGGCCAAAGTGACATCGTCCGCGCGATTCAGCACTAAGGTGCCATTATTGACCACCGCGCTGGAGCCCAGATTGCCGGTGTAGTCGCCATTGCCGACCCGCACGGTTCCCGCGTTAATTGTGATCGGCCCCGTGAAATCATTCACTGAGTTGTTCGTAATAAACAGGGTGCCGGTGCCATCCTTGGTTAGGGATGTCTCGCCACTCAGCGTGCCATAGCCGCCAAACCCATAGGTTTTGGCGTTGTTGCTGACGGTAGTGCTGCTGGGTAAAAGCGTCGTGGTTAGATTCACGGCGGTCGATCCGCTGGCAGAATCATCGAAGCGCACGAAATCGAGCGGGTTAAACACACTCGGATTCGCGTTGTAAAGCCAGTTGGCCGTGGTGGTGTCCCAATCGCTGCTTGGCGTGCCGCGCCAGGTCAGCACACGGGCCGGCTGCGGGCCACCGGTCAGCACGAGGTCGACGCTGCCATTAGCCGTGTTGTTGACCAAGTAGCCCGTATAAGCCGGACTCGAGACCGGCAAGCTGCCCAGCCCCCGGTTGACGGGGCCACCGATCGTTCCCACGTATTTAATGACTGGAATTTGCATCGGGTACCCGGAAACGACCGGGAG
>JBQCEJ010000409.1:0-8261 GCA_051960355.1 Verrucomicrobiota bacterium
ATGAATCCCATTGCCCTTGGCTATGTACGCGTCTCCACCGGACGCCAGGATCTGTCGGTGGAAGCCCAAACCGAAGCGGTGCGCCGCGCCGCCGACTATCACCAGCTCGCCGACTTCCAGTTGTTCGCCGAACCCGATACCAGCGGCTCCGTCGAGTTCCTGCAACGCGAGCAGGCAACCCGGCTTCTGAGCGTGGCGCAGAACGCGATCGCCGCCGGCCGCGAAGTCACCATCATCGTGCCCAAGGGGGACCGCCTTGGCCGCGACACCGTGGACGTGAGCAACACCGCCCGTCTGTTTGAAAAGATCGGCGCACGTCTGCTGCTGCTCGATATCAACGTGGACACCCGCACGCCGATGGGCCGCGCATTCATGCAGATTGCGGCCGTGTTCGCGGAACTGGAACTGGCGCGCATCCGTGAACGCATTCAAACCGCCCTCGATCACAAGCGGGATCACGGCCTGCTGACCGGCACGGTGCCGTATGGGTTCGATGCGATCGAAACCGGTGGCGTCAGCCCAAAAGGCGTGAAGGAACGGCGTCTGGTGGACAACCCGGTCGAACAGCGTTGGATTCTGGAAATGGTCCGCCTGCGTCAAGCGGGCTGGGGGTTTCACTCGATCGCCAAGTGGTTGAACGAGCAGGGAGCGACGACCAAGCAGGGCAGGGGAGCCGTCATGAAACTGCGCAGCACGTTCGGCAGCGAATCCGAGATGCGGTTCACCAGCGGCCGTTGGCAGGCCGGAAACGTCGCCAAAGTTCTCAGCAACAAAACCGTGGCGGACTGGCTTCAAACCCGCCAATCCGAATCTGCCTGCGCAGCCTAAAGGTCTTCAATTTATGCCACTAAAAACAACAAAACCAACTCCCGGCCCACCTGCGTCTTTTGTGGACGCAGCGGCAGCGGCGTGCTTCAGGACTGATCGTTTTCTCAACAGAAGCCAACAAAGGAAACAAAGACCTTCGTTCCCTTCGTTTCCTTCTGTGCGTAGCTTTCCGTTATCCCAATCGTAATCCAAATCGCCACCACCCCAGCGGCTGCTCATGAAACATCGCCCTCCGCAGTTTGAACTGCCCGGAACGGAAGATGCCTTCAACCTCGCCGGCGAATCCGTTGCGCCAGCCGAGACCCAACCCGCAGTCACGGACCTCCCATCAGTCGAGCGCACGCTCGATCTTTTTCCCGCGCTTCAGGACTGATCGTTTTCTCAACAGAAGCCAACTAAGGAAACAAAGCCTTCGTTCCCTTCGTTTCCTTCTGTGCACCGTTTTCCGTTATCCCAATCGTAAATCCAAATCGCCCCATGTTGCCCTCCAAATACAATCCTCAAAACCCCGAAGAATTCATTGGCGCGGACGGCGCCGCCGCTGTCGCCGGTGCCATCCGGCGCATTGTCACCATGGCCATGGCCAACGAAAACGCCCCTATCAAGCTGCTGCTGCCTGGGCCGCCGGGCACGGGCAAGAGTGCGCTCGCCCTGTACCTCCAGCGGTTGCTCGGCTGCAACAAGTTCAGCACCATGAAACTGAATGGCACGCAGGTCCGCATCGAAACCGTCGAACAGATGGCCTCCCAGATGCACTACCGGTCGTTGTTCGGCGACTATCGCATGATCTGGATTGACGAGGCCGACGAAATCCCGCGCGTCGCTCAGGTGCGTTTCCTCACGTTGCTGGATGATTTGCCCGCCGGCGTCGCGGTGATCTGCACAAGCAACAGCTCGATGCGCAACTTCGAGGATCGTTTCCAAAGCCGCTTTCAAGCGTTCGATGTCAAAGCGCCGACCACTCAGGAAATCGAATGGCTGTTGCGCAAATGGGTGGACGGGCCGACGGCCGCGGCGATCGCTCAGGCCGCCCGCGGCAACGTGCGCCAGGCGTTGCTCGATGCCCAGGGCGTGGTTCAAATGGCCGCCGCCTGACTCGAATGACCTTGACACTTCCAACCTGCAATCCGACACCTTATGACATGGCCGACGAAGTCCCAAATGTCCCGGATCTCACCCCGGAAGAACTGGAGCAGATTTACGAAGAGGTGTTAAAGCAACCTGTGAAATATGGCGACACTGCGAAAGCCGTGGCCAGCTTGCAGGCTCGCGTGAACCGATTGACCGCGGAGAAAGCCAAGCTCCTGGATCGGCTGGATGAAGTGACCGATGAAGCCTTTTCCAAACAACTGGCCGAAGACCTGGTTGAAATGAACCGTAACCTGAGCGAAGCCACCCATCGCCTCGCATCCTACCAACAGCAACACGAAGGCCGCAATTAACGTCCCCTTCTTTCCCGCCCCGCAGGCGGGTGTTTCCCAAAGGTGAACCCGGTCAGCAATGGCCGGGTTTCTCTTTTCCCTTGAACTAGCAGGAAACCTGCTTGACGCAAAAGATTTGCTACCTCAGAGTGCGAACGGCTCAGGCGCCAAGCGGGTGCGGCCATTCCAAGGAGGCCAGTCGAATTATGTTCACGAATATCCTCCCCCAGGCCATGACTCGCTTGCAACTGCATGACGTCGTGATCTATGACCGTCGCCGTCATCGCGTGGATGAAGTGAATGACTGCCGTGCCCGGCTCCGGCCGATCGGCGGTTCCGACTTCATCTCCATCTCGCCGGAATCCGAACTGGAAACCATCGGCAAATGGCTGCCGCACGAACAACGCGTAAAGTTGTTCGGTGAAGCCGGTAGCCGCACGCCTTCAGGCTGCGTCCCCGCCATCACATTCCAGACAGAACCCCAACCCCCGCAGCCCGAAAGCTGCGGCTACACTCAAACCTCATTCCTATGATCAACTGGCTCCGTTCCCACCAGCCGCCAGCGGCTGCCCCGGCACAAACCCTGAACTCACAAACGCTCCCGCGCTACACCGACAAGGAGGCGCGCACCTGGCATCTGCTGGATGTGAAGCCCTCGGCCAGCGTGCCCGGCTTCATCGAAGCACGCCGGGTGGAGGACGGCAAACCCGTCCACGTGCATGGCAGCGACGTTCAATCCTGATCCCTTTCCTTAATTATGAAACTAACCATCGATCGTAAACTCCTGGTCAGCGCGCTGGCCACGGTAAAAAGCGTGGCCGCGAGCAAACCCTCGCTGCCGATATTGGCAAACGTGGAAATTAAAACGTTTGAGAGGTCCGTAAAGTTCACCTGTAGCAACCTGGACCAGACGCTCCAGACCAAGTGCGAGGCCACGGTTTTGGAGACCGGCAGCACGACGGTTCGCGCCAGCCTGCTCTGCGATCTGGCCCGCTCCTTCGTCGGCGACTCTGTGGAATTGCGTGCTACGAAAACCAAGCTGGACGTGCGCTGCGGCCAGAGCTTTTTCACGCTGGGCACACTCGATGCGACGGAGTTCCCCGCGATTCCGCGCTTGAAAGACCCGGTGGAAGTGACGCTCGCCCAGCACACGTTGCGGGAAGCCTTGGGTTCCACCTGTTTCGCCGCCAGCAATGAAGAGAGCCGCTACGTGCTGAACGGCTCCTATGTGCATGTCAATGGCCAGCTCACCGTGGCCAGCACCGATGGCCGGCGACTGGCCGAACAGCAGACGCATCTGGATGCCAAGTCAGCCGAAGCACTGGCCATCGTTCCCACAGCTAGCGTCAATGAATTGATGCGGCTGCTGCGCGACGATGACGACAAGAACATCACCTTGCAGATCGCCAAAAGCATGGCGCAGTTCTCGTTCGACGACACCGTGCTCTACACCAAGCTGATCGAGGGCACCTATCCCAATTACCGGCAGATCATCCCCGCAACGGAAGGGAAAACCGGCGTGCCGATCAGTCGCACGGACCTGCTGGCCGCGCTCCAGCGCATTGCGTTCCTGAGCGATACCTGCGAACTGCAATTCAGCAAGCAATTGCTGACGATCCGCGGCACGGGCAAGGGCGATCTCGTCGGCTCCGCCCAGGAAACCCTCATGATTCCGCCGACCGCTGAACACACGGCCCGGTTCAACATCCACTACCTGATGGATGGATTGAATGCGGTTGAGGACGATGAAGTGATTTTCTTCGGTGGTCCCGGCAGCAATCTCTCGCTCGTGAAGGTGGCCAGCAAGCCCTGGCTCTGCGTCATTGCCGGTCTGGCTGAGGAAAAGGAGAAAGAGAAGCCTGCCAAACCTGCGGAAAAATCAACCGAAACCAAAAAGTAAATCTATGTTCAACCAACTGTCCCAAATGCTGCGCAAAGGCGATACGGTCGTCTTCACCGTGGCTCGCGAGAACGACACGCAACTGCGTGTCAATGTCATGCCCAAGCTGTTCACTCTGGACGGCGAGAATGGCGCCGATCGCAAGGCGCTGAATCAACCTGTCTCCATCGTCGGCACGATCGAAGAACTGGAATCGCCGGCGTTCATCGAACAGCTCAACCGTTTCACCGCCTCCACCAACAGTCTGCGCGCCACGATCGACGATGTGGAAGCCGCGCACAAAAAGGCGGGGGAAGAGAAGAAAAAGAAGGTCGAGCCCAAACCGGCCGAGAAGAAATCCGGCGGTTCCAAGACAGCCGCGCGCATCGCGAGCAAAACCAAACCTGCGGAACCGGCTGAATCCGAAGCCGCCGCCGAACCCGAACCCACTCCGTTGGGCCTTTAACCATTCACCCCGTCACTTAATAGAACTATGGAAGCCTCTGCTATTACCCGCGTCTTTGTTTACAACGGCACCAAGCTGCCCGATCCCAACCCTAGCGCCAGTGTCGATCAGGTCCGCGACATTCTCTCGGCGAACTATGCCGAGATTGCGAATGCCGCCATCGATGGACCGAAGATCAACGGCAGCGAACACACCTACACGTTCGTCCGTTCCGTCGGCGAGAAGGGCTGACCACCTCCCGGTGGGGGCAATATGAAAACCATGAAAAGCCGACGGCATTCAAACAATAAAGGTCTGCGGCAGATTCGGCGCGGCAAGACGGTGGCACAGGTCCGCCGTCTTGCCCGCAAACTCGGCCTGCGTTACTCGCTGACCCGTGAAACGTTCTAAAACCGATAAAGCCCGGCTGCGCGCCCAAATCGCCGCCGCCCGCCGCTCGTCACACGATTCCTCGAATTTTATGTGCCGATCGGCAACAAGGAATTTGATCAATGCTCTTTCGCACTAAGCCGCGTGGCACCCGCGTATCGCCAAGAAGGCAGCCTGCCGCTGCCGTCCCGCGTATTGCCACCTCTGCCCTGAGCCTACCCACGCTCGAAGGCGTTCCCGCCAACTTCACCGTCCGTCCGCCCAATGGCGAAAGCATTGAGCAAGCGGCCCTGGCGCTGGTGGATGGCGACATCCTGCAGGCCCGTCATTGGAAAGGGGATATTCGCGCGGCCATCTCGGATGCGCTGCACGAAGTCGCCATTCGCAATCGCCCCGAACCACTGGCCACGCTGCGCCTGCTCGTCATGGATGATTCCGTCGCAGCCAATCTGGAACCGGAACGGTCGGTGCGAAACTGGAACCACAGCGAGTATGCACAGCGTCGCAAGCTCGATGAGCCGGCCAAGATTGGTGCGCTGATTGTTTGCTATGATGAAGAACCGTATCACGCGGTGATCGGTCCTCAGATTCAAGCATTGGAAAACTATCGTCCTGGGCTGGGTCAGACCGTGTTGTATTGGCTGAACGCCGCTCTGGACCGTTCTTCCCGAGCGCTCACACCAGCATCCGGCATTGGCTGGGCGCAATCGAATTATTGGATGGGCGAAGGCGATGAAACTCTTCGGGTCGAGGAAGAACTGGGCGACTTGGAATGGAACTGGGAGGAACGCCAGAAAGCGTTGCCGAAAAAGGAACGCAAACCATTCAATCGTGAAGCGGCGATTGCCGAGGCCGGCATCTTCACGCTCAAGGAATACAACGCAGCCATTCCGCCGTGGGCGGGCACCAAGAACCGCCCCGTGTTGAGCCTCCAGAAACTCGCCCGCCTGCGCGTCGAGCCGTCGGTGCGCAAGGTCATTCTCGCCACGATCGCCGCCGCCGAAATCGTCCGGCGCGCGCCACACATCGCGAAGATCAATGACATCGGCTGCTTCGAAATGTGCCGCTGGGAAATCTGCCCGTTCCTCCTGCGCTGGAATCGCGATCGCAGCAATCAGGATCCGCTCGCGATGTTGTGGGACGATTTCATGAACCAGGAATATCAGGCCGGCGAAACCAACATGGAAGTCAACTCCGTGTTCGCCTGGCACGATGACGCCAGCCTGCGCGGCGCCGTCAAACGCTTCGCTCTCTGGTGCCGGATTTTGCAGGCCGGCGAAACCCTCCTGCGCACCCTGAAACCACGCACTGTATGAAAACCATTGTTGAATTCGGCTCCGGCCAGATGAATTTCAAACTCACCTCCGCCTTGCTCGTGTATGCGGATGGCAACGCCCGGGCGGCAACGGTCCACGAGATCGCGACTTATCACGGCCGTCCGTCGCTCAAGCCCGGCCAGCCCATCAGCCTCGCCTCGCTCGAAGCGCTGATCACCGGCCTCGGCCGCTCTACCGGCGCGCGGTTCATTTCCGAACGCGTCATCAGTCTCGGTCTGGAACGGGTGGCCTGGTGGTGCCCCGCCGGTCGCCGGCGTATCTGGTTCAAACCCAATTCGCGTTTCGATAAAAGCCCGAGTGATGAAACCAAGCGGCTGCTCAAGCTCAATGGGCAGTTCGTTCATTATCCGCCGCTGCTGTTCATTGCCGCCCGCGGTTTGAGTGTGTTCGCGCTGGTGAAGAACGAACGGCCCACGCTTGAAACGCGGGTCTGGAAAGCGCCGGTGTGGAACCTCAGCAACGGCGGCATGTGCAACGGCAATCTCACACTGCCAACGTCCACGGCGGACAACATCGAGGGCTTCGAGCGCGCGTTCTTTGATTCGGCGTTCACCCACAATTCCGCCGGCGGCGTGTTGACGGCCCATTCCGGCGGCCATGCCGGGCTTTGGGAAGCACTGGCCAAACGGAAAACCGCCCCGGCCATGGACTTCTGGACCGCCAATCTCATCCGCACCAAACAGACCGTGAAGGATCTCCTGAAATGAAACACTCACTCCCCACCAGTTTTACCGATCGCGAAATTGATGTCACCGTCGCGGGCGCGGGAGGAAATGGTTCGCAGATCGTCTCCGGCCTTGCCCGCATGCACCTGTCCTTGCTCGCCCTCGGCCATCGCGGCCTGCGTGTGAAGGTTTACGATCCGGATGTCGTCACCGAGGCGAACGTCGGCCGCCAGTTGTTCAGCCCGTCGGATGTCGGCTGTTATAAATCCGAAGTGCTGGTTCACCGGCTCAACTGCTTCTTCAACCTGGATTGGCGGGCAGAACCGGTGAAATACCAGCGTGGCAGCGGTTCAACGCAATTGCTGATCGGCTGCGTGGACAGCGCCAGCGCCCGGCGCGAACTGTTGCGCACGGAATTCCAATACTGGCTGGACCTCGGCAACAACGAACGCAAAGGGCAGGTGATCCTCGGGCAGAAACTGGAATGCGATTTCAAAAACTCCACCGATGACGATGACGAGGACGACGGCCACACAGTGTTGACCAACGAACTGATTCTCGCCCGGAAGAACGCCAAAGACCGGCGCATCGCCCAACGGCTGCCGAACGTGATGGAGATTTTTCCGGAACTGATGAACGGACGGCGCAAGGAGGACAACGCGCCGAGCTGCTCGCTGGCCGCGGCGCTCGAACGGCAGGACTTGTATATCAACCAGACGGTGGCCACGTTCGCCCTGCAATTGCTCTGGCAGTTCATCCGGCAGGGCGGCCTCGATATTCACGGCTACTTCATCAACCTCGAATCCGGCCGCGTTACGCCACTCCCCATCGAACAAAGGCCGCATCCCGAAGCGACACTTTACCGCCGCACCCGATCGATCAAACCGAAAACGAAAAAAGGAAAACGCCATGTCCAAACGCATTGAACTCCCGCCCGAAGAACCGAACGAAACCGCCATCATTGACGGTGTGGAAATGACCGGCCCCAGCGACGTGCTGGCACAGTTCAAACAGCAGCGCGATCGCCATCGCGCTGCCGTGGAAGCGGCACGTCCGGCCTTGGCCAAACTGGTCGAAGTCATGCGGCACGGGACCGGGCAGAGCTATCACTTGAGGGCACTGCTTTTCAGTTTGTGGAACGGCAAGCCCGCTTCGCTGCTGGACGTGGTGCATCTCGACCAGGAGTTGCGGCAGGCGCTCGGCCTCGTGATTCAGGCGTGGGGCTTGGGCTCACGCAATTGGGAATTCTTTTACGATGCCATGAAGGCGGCCATCAAGGGCGCCGGCATTTGGGAT
>JBQCEJ010000410.1:0-5150 GCA_051960355.1 Verrucomicrobiota bacterium
AATCCCTGCAAGGCTTGTTCGCGCTCGCGTTGAGTGCGATTGGAGTGCAGCACGGCGACGGCGTGATTGTTGCGCTTGAGCAGTTGAGCCACGCGATCGGCGCCGTGCTTCATGCGGCAGAAGACGATGACCGACTCGTAATGAACGCGGTCGAGCAAGGCCAGGAGCAAGTCGGTTTTCTGCGAATCTGAAACCGGATAGATGACGTGCTTCACCGTTTCGGCCGGTGATCGGCGCGCGCCGATTTCGATGGTTTCCGGATTGCGCATGGCCCACTTGATGAGCGTCTCGATCTGCGGCGGAATGGTGGCGGAAAAGAGCAGGGTCTGGCGGTCGCGCGGAATCCGATCAAGAATTCGGCGGACATCAGGCAGGAAACCCATGTCCAGCATGCGGTCGGCTTCATCGAGCACGAGATGCTCAACACGATCCAGATGGCACGTGCCGCGTTCCAGATGATCCAGCAGGCGACCCGGTGTGGCGATGACAATGTCCGCGCCGGCTTTGAGGCAATCCATTTGACGACCGTAACCGACACCACCGAACAGCACGGCATTTTTCAAATCCGTGAACCGGGAGAAATCGCGAATGGCCGTTTCCACCTGTGCCGCCAGCTCGCGGGTCGGTTCGAGAATGAGCACGCGGGTATGCGGACCGTGATGAACGAGCTTGGAAAGAATCGGCAAGGCAAAGGCGGCCGTTTTGCCGGTGCCGGTCTGAGCGCTCCCGATGACATCGCGACCGGCCAGGATCAGCGGAATGGCGCGAAGCTGGATGGGCGTCGGATCGACATAGCCCATGGCTTTTACGCCTTCTATCATTGGAGCGGACAAACCTAAGGTTGAAAACGGCATGGGCGTAATCTGGGCTTCCAGAGGCAAAATGTCCACGAAGGAATCAATCCGAGACGGCGGCTTTGACGGCTCCAAATTAGCCTCTAGACCTTGGAGTGGCTTGGGTTAAGTTCGCCATAAGGAGAAAGAAAACTATGAAAAAGGATACATCCATTCGTTCCGCTGAAAGCGACCTCGGGTTCGTTGACCTGAATACCATCAAAGAAGAAGACCTCGCCCAAATCCCGTGGATCGGAACAGAAAAGGCCAGGAATCTGATTGCACATCGCCCCTTTGAAAATATGGAAGCCGTCCGAAAGGTGCCTGGAATTACTGAAGACGATATTGACGAGCTGGTTCGCGGTGGAGCCACTGTCGGTTGGGTGCAGCCGTAGTCCAGCTAGTCCAGGCCAGAAACCTGGCAGCACGCGCCGCAATTGCCGTAGCAATCCACGCACAACCGGCGATCACCGATCTCGACCGCGTCAAAGCAGCCGCAGAGTTCGCAGGTGGAGTCAGTCGGCGGAACGCTGAGAGCCGGGGTGGACAGTGGATCGGGTGCGTGCATGAGGTTGGGGTTTTTCAGAGCTTGCCGTTAGCCATTTCCCAGATGATCCAGCCGCCGTGGATGATCGCAAGCACCAGCAAGCCGATGCCGGAGCCGCGTTCGACCCGCAACAGCGTTTTCTCGCTGAAACGGCCGTAGCCACGCGATGCGCCAAAGCTGAGGATGAAAAACCAGAGTCCCGTGCCGCCGGCGACTCCAGCCACACAGGCGAGTTTGCCGGGCCAATCCGGCGTCACCCATTCGCGAGAAAGGAAATTCGCTGCGAGAATAATCCAGAAGACGAGGACGCCCACATTTGCCAGCACGCGGACAAAGCCGGTCATGAAGGCGGAATGCGGGTGAAAATGTTGTTCGATTTCGACTTCGATTTTTTCAGCAAAGGGCCCCATCTGAACGGGGGCTTCAACCGATTTTGCCCGCAGGAACTTTACCCCGAGGAAAATCAGAAAGACAAAACTGCAGAGTTCCATCGCGGCTTTGACATAGCCCTGGGTGAAAAACGAGGCGAAGCTGGTGAATGCAATGAAACAGTAAAGCACTTCCATCGACGTCGCGCCAAGGCTGATGAGCATTGCCCACTTGAATCCGCGCCGCGCGCCTTCGTTGATGATTGTCAGGTTGACCGGGCCGACCGGAATTGAAAGCAACAGCCCACTGATGAACCCGGTGACCGCTGCCATCAAGATGGGATGAAGCCCAGCCATCGTTGCTCAATCCCGTCCGGTTCCAGGCTCTTCGCCGTCTTCCTCTTCCTCTTCGATTTCATACCGCATGCGGCGGGAAATGCGGGGCCGAATAAATCCGTAAACCAGATAAGTCGTGAAGAAAGCCGGCAAGGCGTAATACAGAATCGTTCTCCACCAGACGACGATCAGCCCCAGGCACATTGCTGCAAGGATGGCTTTGGCGAACGTGCTGGTGGAACGCAGCCCCAGCGATTTGAAGCTGGGGTATTTCACTTTGCTGACCATCATGGCCGAGAGGAACATCAACACAAATGCGGGCACGTATTTCCACGAACCCAGATTGCGTTCGTTCTCATTGAGTTTGATGATCAGCAGCGTGAGCGAGGAAACCAGCCCCGCTGCCGACGGAATTGGAAATCCCAGAAATTCTTTGCTGCCGCCGCTGCCGGCCATGGTCGCCAGGCAATTGAAACGGGCCAGCCGGAACGCTCCGCACAAAAGGTAAATCGAGGCGATGAACCAGCCGATCTCCGGATGGCTATTCGGTCCTTGAAAGACATCCCGCAGCACGACCCGATGCACCAGAAAAGCGGGAGCGACGCCGAAGGAAACCAAATCCGCGAGCGAATCAAACTCGCGCCCAAAGGGACTCTCCACGCCGCCCATGCGCGCCACGCGCCCATCGAACAGATCGAAAATACAGGCGAGCAGAATGAAGCCGAGCGCCATCTTGATCTGCGTGTAGTCGCCTCCCGAAATGTCCGCTTCAACAATCTTGGTCAACGCGACGAAGCCGCAGAACAGATTGCCCGCCGTCAGCAGGTTCGGCAGAAAGTAAATCTTCAGCTTTGCTTCCACGCCGTCGCTCGGCTGCGGAGATTGGGGAGACGGCGAGGCCATAGCGTTTTTATTCGAAGACCGCCAAAACAGTTTCACCACCGACCACGCGATCACCCAGTTTCACTTTGATCTTGGCGGAGCGGGGGAGGTAAACATCGCAACGGGAACCAAATTGAATCAGGCTGATGCGTTCGCCGCGCGCGACTTCATCGCCCAGTTCCACCCAGGGAACGATGCGGCGCGCAATCACTCCCGCAATCAGGCGCAGGCCGACCTTGGTGCCGGCCGGTTCCGTCGCTTCAAAACCGATCAGGACATTCTCGTTGCAGGTCGCGCATTCCGTTTTGATGGCGTTCATGAACTTGCCTTCAGTGTATTTGAAGTGGGTGACTTTGCCGCCCACCGGCGCATTTTGCACATGTACATCCACGACCGAGAGAAAAATGGAAATCCGCTGGCAGTCGCCGCCCATGAACTGAGTTTCAGTGGTAGTATCCACCACATCGACCTTGCCGTGACCGGGCGCGACGACCAGGTTTGCGCCCACAGGCACCTGAGCCGTTGGATCGCGGAAGAAGTAAAGCGTGAACAATGCGAACACGACCCAGACCGCCAGGATGAATCCCCAAACCGCGACGATCGCCGTCGAAATCAACCAACCCAAAACCGCTGCGGCGAGGAGCGCCACCAAGACGATCAAGGTGTAAAAGATCATCTTAAATGCGGCTTTTCTGGCTTTTCCCGAATGTTTCATCTCTTCAAAGTAAGGGTTCAGAGGTTCTGGTCAAAGACCAAAGTTGCCGGGTGCGGCCAAGCCAACTGTGTTTTGCGGTTGAAGTTGTACGAGCGCAGAAC
The DNA here is from genome assembly GCA_051960355.1 of Verrucomicrobiota bacterium. GTDB lineage: Bacteria > Verrucomicrobiota > Verrucomicrobiia > Limisphaerales > DASXHY01 > DASXHY01. The sequence goes on from JBQCEJ010000410.1 coordinate 3,783, forward strand.
GGAGCCACGGCAGGTCTGGATTGATCTCAGGCCAGAACAGGAAAGATTACAAAAAAAGCATCCTTCCGTGAAGAAGGATGCCGTGGTGGTTCAAAGATTTTTTAACTGCGTTTCGCTCTGCGGAAATTTCCGAGCAGCCCGAGCGCGGTCAAAGCCGAACCGAACAGTGCGAGACTGGAGCCGCCGTCCGGGACGGAATGTTGCGGTCCGGTTATCGCGCGCCATTCTTCAAATCCAGCTTCCGAAGCGAGGTTCTTGTCGGCGTCATAGTGAACGCCGTTCAAGTTGTAAAACCAGAGGTAGTCATCCGTGCCCAACGAATTGCCGAATGCAGACTGCGGGACATAGACGATCATGACGCCCGTGCCGCTCCCGCCATTCGAGTTGGAACTGCCCTGCTCGACGTTCTCTTGAGCCGAATCTAATTTGATCCACGTGTCGATATTGAACTTTCCGTTTGGGTTCTGCAGCGGGTCATTCATGGCCCAGCGCAATGTTCCCAAGTCATTCAGCTTGGAGGTGTCGCTGCCGACATTGGCGGTGTTGTCTGCTGCGGATGTGTAGATCCGAATGTTGTCGATCGAAATGATGGATTTGTTGTTGCCGGGTTCGTTGGCATCGAGGACAAACCCGAAGTAGTTGACATTGTTCAACGTGATCGTTGCCAGGTCGCTGACGCGCAGGGGAGTGTTCCACTGGGGGCGCAGTTGATCCAAGTACATCGCATTGTGGCCATCCGTGTTGTAGCCTTGTTCGATGTTTTTCACTCCGGTCGAGGTCTGCCCGTTGCCGTCGATGGTCAAAAACGGGGTGAAAACTCCGGTGCCGGTCGGTTGTTCAAAAAAGTCCGAAACGACCGCAGTCCCGCCAACGTCACCGAGCACGTTGACCGACTGAGTGCCAGGGGCAGAGAGATCGTATTCAATGCCGAAGCTGCTCAGTGACGGCAGAACGGAGATCATCGCCGTCAGAGCGATCGCCTGTTTGCCCAGTTGCTGGCGGTTCCCTTTATACTTCGTCTTCATGATGTGGTTTTTCTAATTTATTTGGTGCTTCACTTGAGTCGGAGCAATGCCTGTGCCAGGGGCGCTTTAGCTCTGTTTGTAATCGTATAAGTTCTTGAATACGAGCAATTCCCGTCTCTGAAAAAACGCGGATCGTTTTTAATCCCTGTGGATTTTGCGTGCCTTTGTAAACCGTGCCGACGCATTAGTACGGAAGGAGGCAAATCCGGCCGAAGGAATCGAGGCAATCGTGTGATTTCCATCGATTTTGTTGGGAAAAACCGTTTGTAAAGGCCGCCGACAGTGAGTCAAGCTTCTTTCTGAGGGCAAGCTTGCCGCCGCCGTCGCGAGTGCTAAATGGCTC
>JBQCEJ010000411.1:0-6827 GCA_051960355.1 Verrucomicrobiota bacterium
CTCGTCAACGGCGGCACGGGTATCGCCGTCGGCATGGCGACAAATATGCCGCCCCACAATTTGGGCGAAGTGATTGATGGCATTTGCGCGCAGATCGACAATCCCTCGATCACCACGGCGCAGTTGATGAAGTTCATCAAAGGCCCCGATTTTCCGACCGGCGGCATTCTTTGCGGCGTTGAGGGAATCAAAAATTATTTCGAAACCGGCCGCGGCAGCCTGAAACTTCGCGGTCGTGTGGGCGTTGAAGAAATGAAAGGCAACCGCGAGCAGCTCGTGGTTACGCAGATTCCCTTCAATGTGAATCGCGCGGCGCTCGAGGAACGCATCGCTGAACTGGTGAACGAAAAGATCATCACCGAGATCAGTGCGATGCGGAACGAGTCGGATGAGAATACCCGGCTCGTGATGGAATTGAAGCGGGATGGCAATCCCAAGGTGGTCATCAACAATCTTTACAAGCACACGCAGTTGGAAGTGACCTTCAGCGTGAATTCCCTGGCCATCGACCATGGCCGGCCGAAAACGCTGAACCTCAAGCAAATCATCCAGTGCTATATCGAGCATCGCCGGGAAGTGATCCTGCGCCGGACGCGGTTTGAGCTGAGAAAGGCGGAAGAGCGCGCCGAACTGCTGGAAGGTTATCTCGTCGCGCTGGCGAATCTCGATGAGTTCATTCGCATCATTCGCTCCAGCAAAACGCGCGATGAAGCCCGCATTAAGTTGCTCGGGTTCGAGTGGTCACGAGCGCAGGTGGAACAATGGGGCATTCTCATTCGCAGTGAAGCCCGCGTCATCAGCGGTCGCTACAATTTGAGCGAGCGTCAGGTGGACGCCATTCTGGATTTGCGCCTTTACCAGTTGACTGGCCTGGAAATCGACAAGGTCGAAAAGGAATACAAAGCGCTTCTCGAAACTATCAAGGACCTGCTCGATATTCTGGCCAAGGAATCCCGCGTGATGGGCATTATCAAGCAGGAGTTACTGGCGATCAAAGAGAAGCACGCCACACCGCGCATGACGGAAATTGTGCCGGACGAAGGCGAGATCGCGATCGAAGATCTCATAGCCAATGAAGGCGTGATCATCACGCTGACGCACAGCGGCTTGATCAAACGCACCAACGTCTCCAGTTACCGCGCTCAACGGCGTGGCGGCAAGGGCGTTATTGGCATGGCCACTCGCGAAGGAGAAACGCCGGAGGATCAAGATTTCATCGAGCATCTTTTCACGGCCAGCACCCACGATTACCTGATGTTCTTTACGAACACAGGGCGGGTCTACGTGGAACGCGTCCATGAGATTCCCGATATGGGGCGCGCTGCCAAAGGCCGCAGCATTGCGAATCTGCTGGAACTCAAAGAGGGAGAAAAAGTCGCGGCCATGATTCGCGTGCTCTCGAAATCAGGGTCGAACAAAGAAGACACGACCTGGCAACAGCCCGGTGAACTTTTCTTCGCCACCCGCCTGGGCACGGTGAAGAAAACGTCGCTCAATGAATTTGCGAATGTCCGCAAGGGCGGCATCATCGCGATCAGCATTGATCCGGAGGACACCTTGATTGACGTCAAACTTACGCGCGGCAGCATCGTCGAGAACAACGAAGTGAAAGATCCGGGTGACGGCGTGGTGTTGATCAGCAAGGACGGGATGAGCATCCGTTTTAACGAATCGGATGTGCGCTCGATGGGACGTTCCGCCGCGGGTGTGCGTGGAATCAATTTGGACAAAGGTGACGCACTGGTCGCGGCGGCCATTGTGGTGCCGGACGCAACCTTGCTTGTCGCGGGTGAAAACGGCATCGGCAAGCGCACGGACTTCGGTGAATACCGAGTGCAATCCCGCGGCGGCAAGGGAATCATCACGATGAAGACCAACGAAAAGACGGGAGCGGTGGTCGGCGCGCTGACAGTGACTGATGCGGCGGAAATCATGCTGATTACTTCGGGCGGTCAGATGGTGCGCACCTTCGTGAAGGACATCCGCGAGGCTGGCCGCAATACGCAGGGCGTCAAGCTGATCAATCTGGACGGAAACGATAAGTTGCAGGCCATTGCCCCGGTGATCAGTGAGCAGGAAGCGGATGAAGCCGCAACCGAGCTTGCCCCGACGGATGTTGTCGATCCCAACTCCAGCTCGTAGTCTGCGTCTGGGGAATCGCTTCGAGCGGTTTAGAGCCAGTATCGCTAAAGAGGCGGTGCTGGCGTGTTTGGCTGGTGCAGGATGTCGTCCAAGACTGACGTGACTTTGCTCGCGCGGCGATCATAGGTGTCGAGCGAGTCCGGCAAAGCTTTGCTCGTGCAGGTGGGAATGTGTGAGAGATAATCAAGTCCGGCTCGATGCGCTACATGCCGGAGATAAGTCTCCTTGGCGCAGGCACACGAAATTCCTTGGGGGCGATTTGTGAAAAAGCCAGCAATCGCGCCTTCGCGGTCACTCCGGTGGCTCAGCCATCGCTCAATCCAGTCTTTGAATTCCGGACTGAATTCTCCTTCATTCTCCGCCGCGAAAATAATCAGATCCGCATCCAGTGCTTTGCCTAACATCTCTTCGGCATAAGCCGCATCATGCACGCGCGCGGAGCAAAGCCATTCGAAAGTCCCCTCCGCATGCGAGGTAAGCGATCGAGAAGAATGGCTGCAGAGATCCGCAACGTATTCTCTGGTCGAGGGAGTTTCGTAAACCACGATCGCCTTTTCCATTACTGCCGATCCAACCGCATCCGGGATTCGCTTTAACATCTCTAAGCCGACGGCAATGGGTTCAAAGTCTCTGCAAGTCTTTGCCGTGGCATTTCTTACTTGCACAGTCAACTTCCACCCGCAGTCTCGGAAATCAAGAGGGTTTTGGCATTTTCCCGGACTACTCGAAATGTCTCGCAACTTCTACGGGGAAAGCCGCTCGATGCGCCAACTCCCATCGGGATCTTTCGTGTAGGAAAAGCGGTCGTGCAGGCGGCTGGGCCGGCCTTGCCAGAACTCCACGCGGGTGGGGCAAAGAACGTATCCGCCCCAGAAATCCGGCATGGGAACATCGTTGCCCGGAAACTCTTTTTGCAAACCTTTCCAGCGCTCTTCGAGAACCAAGCGGTCGGGAATGGGTTCGCTCTGCTTGGAAACCCAGGCTCCCAGGCGGCTGCCCTTCGGCCGGGTTTTGAAATAAGCTTCCGATTCTTCCCTCGAGAGTTTCGTCACCGCTCCGGCGACGCAGATTTGCCGTTCCTGTTCCGGCCAATAGAACACCATGGCTGCATTCGGGTTTTCTCCCAGTTCCCGTCCTTTGCGGCTCCCGTAATTGGTGAAGAAGATGAAGCCGCGCTCATCCACGCCTTTCAACAGAACGATGCGCGCCGACGGGCGACCCTCTTTATCCGCGGTGGCCAACGTGGCGGCGTTCACATCCATCGGTTCCGCGCCGGTGATTTGCAGGAGTGCTTTGTAAAAGCGAATCAGCAGCCGACGCAGGCGACCCGAGGTCCGCGCGCCGGTCGCCTGTTCAAACCACTTTAGAAATTGCGCAATGGGGCTGGCGTCCAGATCCCTCCGGCGCAAGCCGGCAAAATTGTATTCTCTTCTAAGGTCCGCGATGGCCATAAACGCCGCTGACATTAACCGACCGGCGGCCATCTGTCAGGCAATTCGATAATCGTGGCGCCATCGCAATAACTTGCCGTCGCGCGTTTGGCGGTTTACCTCCTTGAGGAACAAATAACGATGAACGACTGTTTTCAAAGGAAGCTCTTTCAGTGAATCAGTCAATCGCATGAACAAGCTGTTTCGCATACCCGTTCTGAGCCGCGGCCGGATCTGGCTGGCATTTGCCATCGCGATCCTTGCCGATGCAGTGCAACTGGTCGCAGGCCCATTCGGCTGGGCCGGGCTCGATCAGGTGGTCGATGTTGGCGCAATGCTTCTGCTGAGCGGCGTGATTGGTTTTCATCCGCTGTTTTTCCCCACTTTCGTCGCTGAGTTCATCCCGGGATTGGACATGTTGCCGACCTGGACGGGGTGCGTGGCTCTGGTCGCGGCGCGTCGATGGAAACAACAACAACCGCCGGCTCCGGCAGCTTCTTCTGCAACGCCGCCGCGTTCGGATGTGATTGATGTCTGAAGTCCGGGCCGTCGCTCAAAAAGGATTCAGGGAAGCGCGGCTGATTTGATTTCCTGTCATCGGTTCTTCGCAGAGCAATTCTCCATGAAAAACAAGACGATGCTTCCGTGCTTGCTCTTGTTGAGCTTCTCACCTTGCCCAAAGTTGACACAACGCGTCCAAATGCAAATCATCGTCGCATGAGCGACATCATCTATCCTCGTAGTCCGCGTGAAACCATGTGTGGTTGGCCGCAACTGCCCCGTTACATCGACAAAATACGCCTGCATCTTGCCGGTCAATTGCATCCCGATTATCAGCCCAATTTTGGCAAGGGTTTCGATGGCGGCTGGCTTGAGGCGGCCGGCGTAACTCACGAGCAGATGATTGAAGTGGTTAAAAATGCCATCACCGACGGTCAGGTCTGCGATTGGGTTGCGAAGAATGTGCGGAAACCGGACAGCGAAAAAGTCGCGTTGCTGAAGGGCATGTTGGATTATCCGAGCGCGGACGATTCCCAAGGCCAGGCACGGCTTAAGATGCGCAAGGAACAATCAGGGATGGCGAATCGCGACGATATCCAGTGCTTTGTTGACTACATCGACGCCGATGAGAAGCGGTTGTGAACTTAGGTGCCTGTTTGAAAATCCGCCCGGCGAGGGCACCAGGCCTGCAAATGAATGGAATGGTTTGTCGTAGATTGCTGTAGGTCGCGTGCCCTCACGCGGCGCTTTCGCAGTTTTCAAACACGCTGTTAGAATTCCGGAAGCGCGATGGCTTGTTCCCGCTTCAACCAGCCGATGCGGTTGCCCAGGGTGACCTGGAGCCAGCCGTCTTTCGTATCCAGTACACGCAACTCCGCTCCATCATGCACGGTAAAGGCGGCTTGGGATTCATCGAGCGGACCGTTGCGTACTGAGGCATCGTGAGTCGTGATAATTGCGAGTTGATGAGAGTGCAGCGATAAAACTGAGCCCAGGCAAACTGCCAGTGTGATGGTCGCCGCGGCGCTCAACCAGATCAGCATTCGCAGCGATTGCTTCCAAGTGGTTCGCAGTTGAACCGCCGTCAGCAGCAGCAGCCAGAGCCAAAACGCGACAGCGGTCGCAACGGTCCATTCGTTGATCGTTAATCGCTTGAGTTGGTTTTGCAGGCGGCTTGATTCAAGACTTGGACCTTGAATCTGGTTTTGAACAAATTCCAGGTTCGCCCGAAGATCAGGATCGCGCGGCGCCAGCTGTTCGGCGTGACGATAAGCAGCGACGGCCTTGCCCACGTTGCCTGACTTGAAGCGGGCGTTGCCGAGGTTGAAATAAACGGCTGCGGAAGCCGTTCCAGATTGGATCAGTCTTTCATACATCGCCGCTGCCTCGGTGAATTTTCCCTGCGCATAAAGCTTGTTCGCGGTGTCGAATGACGCTGTTGTTTCGGCAGCCGAACTCCATTGCGCTGACAACAGAAAGAGCGCCAAGGCTGTCATGCGGATCACAATCGAAAGCCTATTTTTCATACGCTGACCTCCCGCAAATCCAGCAGCACCGTTTCCACCTTGGGAATGAGCGCGGTCAATTCCTGACTCGATCGAATCGGAGCGTAACGCGCCAGATTCGAGAGTTGAAAGAGTTCGTGCAATCCAGAGAGGATCGAATCCGAAACGCCTTTCGGACGGAGTCGTTCTTCAATGACCGCTTCGGTGATGGCCGACGCCGGCAGGTCGAGCCGTTCACCGAGTTGTTCCTGTAACAACCGGAATACGGTCGCAAAGAATTGATCGGAATCGTTGCTCGCTGCGGAACGTCTCAATTCATTCAGGCCATCGCGGACGATCTGCGCAACCTGGCGTTGGCGTCGGAGTCGAGGATTGTTCGCGAGTGACTCTTTGCGTTTGCGCCAGGCGATTGCGCCGATGAGCGCGATTAGCGGGACGCTTTGGCCGGCGAGAAACCACGCCTGACCGACGAGTGGTGCGCTCAACCGAGCCATGCTTCCAATCCGCTGTTTGATGGGGACAATATCCTGCGAGGCAGGCGGTGTGTTGTCCTTTCCGGCTCGCGCGGCTGCCACGGACGGAATGGGCGTCGAACCGCCCGGCCGCACAGTCAAAGCAGTCTCGGGCTGCGTCAATGTCTGGTAACGCTTCTGATCGGGATCAAAATAGCTGAAAGAGAACGGTGGCAGAGTTTTGAGATCACTTTTCTGCGGTGTTACGACTTGCTCAAAGGTTTTAACGCCGTCGATGCCCAGCGGATCAGTGGTCTCCACTTTTGACGTGGGAGGGTAGGTTTTGAAATCATCCCAGCCGATCTGATCGGGCAAAGCCACTGCATCGAGATTGCCTTGCCCGACAATTCGAATGCGCAAGGTGATCGGATCACCCACGGCCACGTTGGTCGGACCCGCGGTGGCGGTCATGGTGTAATGGCCAACCGCGCCTTTGAAACTCGGCGGTGCGCCACTGGGCAGCGGCAAAACTTTCAGTGTCTGGGGTTCAGTCGCCAGCGTGATTTCCTTTTGTTCGTTGCGATTGAACATTCCAAACGGATCATACGGATCGCGCCGACGATCTGTGCGCGGCAGTTCGATGACGAGCTTGGTGCCGACCGGTCCAACCTCGAACGAGCCGCTTTTCACCGGCGTCACAATCATGGCCACCGAAATGAGCGTATAAACGGAATTTCCCACCTGCACGCGATTGCGGTGATCTTCAGCCATCTTGCCGACATTGAAACCTTCGGCGG
>JBQCEJ010000412.1:0-9605 GCA_051960355.1 Verrucomicrobiota bacterium
GGCGTGGTCGTCGCGGTGGCGCCATAGACAAGGTTGTGATCGGGAACCAAACCGGCATGACGCGCTTTGACGGTCAGATTCATCAGGCCAACGGTTTTGTAACGGAAACTCACCCGGTAAGTGCGCGCAGAAATGTCGACAAAGTTGGCGGAAACGCGGTTGTTGGATCCTGTTGGAATCGCCGATGCATCGACCTTCAGCACGTTGTAAGGCGTGGCCGCAGGATCGTTGGTCAGCGAAACACCCGTCCAATTCGTTCCGCCCGACCACATGGTCGTGAATCCCGAATTCGGCATCAGATTGCCGCCTACCAAGCGCACGTCTGTGACATACAAGGACCCGGCGGAAGTGGACCCCGCCGTCGCATTGAAGTAAACCACCGCCGTTGCCGTCGTGGGCGGAACCAAGTGCGCCGGAATCCAAACCTCCCGCTCGACATAATCCGTATCCGTGATGTAGGACGGAATGAAAACCAGATTGCTGACAACCGTTGTCAAAAGCGTGTTGGACGAGTCATACATCGCCACGGACGTGGCCAGTGTGAGATCCCGGAAACCCACGCGCTGACACCGGAACCGCAGATGATAGGTCTTGTGATCCATCGTGATCGGCGTCACGAGCTTGAGCCGGGAGAGATGCGCCACGCCATCGGTGGTCTGCGCGTAGGCGGCCGCACCGCTCAACTTCAGCGCTGGCACGCCCAGTTGAGTGACAGGTGTCCACGCTGCGTCCCAATCCCAGATGGCGCCATCGGCTTGCTCAAAACGCCGATCCTGCAACAACTCGATTCCTTCCGGCGTCGTCCACGACACCTGTTGCCAAGCTTTGCCCGTATGTTTGTTTAAAACAGTGGCGAAGGCGGAATTGGTATTGAACTCCACGCGCAAGCGGTCGTTCTCCATCGTCAGCACATCGCTGCTCGGGGTGTAGGAAACCACCGTCAATTGCGCGACGGAACTCGTCACCGCGCCGGCTGAATTCGCCAGGCGAACCTTGTATTGATCCGCATCGGCAAGCTGCACATTGGCCAAGGTCAGCCGCGCGCCGGTTTCACCCGAAAGGGCCTGCGTGCCGCGATACCATTGATAACTCAGCGGGCCACAGGAGCTGCCGACCACTTCAAATTCTGCCGCCGTGCCCACCATGTTGGTCCGGCTCTGCGGCTGAGCTGCAATGGCTGGAGCCGCCATGTCCGTGAGCAACACCGCTGCGGTCGCATTGTCGGTTCCGTAGGGATTGCTGACGCGCACAGAAACGACCGGATCGGTTCCTGACGACGAGACATTCGTCCATGTGTAACTGCTGCCTGTGGCGCCCGCGACCGGTGTTCCATTGATGCTCCATTGATAGGATAAAGGTGAAGAACCACTCGCCGACACGGCAAACGTGGTCTGACCGCCACAAGCAACCGACCGATTCGTTGGGGCGGTGGTGATCGTGACGGGTTGTCCGACGCGCAGAGTTCCATCAATGGGCAGGAATTGTGTGCTCCACGCCAAACCCGATGCCAGCGGCGGCAGGTCGAACGATTCGAAATTGCCGGTGTAATTCGTCGCGGAGAAAAGAGTAAAGATATCGCCCGACTGGAGTGCCGCACCCAAGTTGGTGACCACGAGCTCGCCGCCGGTGGCATTGAGCACATCGATTCCCACCAGCCGCGATGAATTGGGCGAAGCGCCCCGATTCAAAACAAACCGGGCAGTGCCGCCCAAATCTAGCCTTCCCTGCACCGTCAAGGTGCCGATCTGATTGTTGCCCGGTCCCGGGACAATTGAACTGCCGTAGAAATTGGTAACGGATCCGCCAACCGTGCCGGTGCCACCCAGGGTCGCACCGAAGAAAACTTTGATGTCGCCAGTGCCGGTTGCAGAACCCGCCGTGTTGTTGGCCAGAATCCTTCCAGACTTGATGCTGGTGAGGCCTGAGTAGGTGTTGGAGCCGGTCAAGGTCCAGGTGCCGTCGCCAACTTTCGTGATGGAAATGGGGCTGGTGCCGTTTTGGATTCTCCCCGCCCAGATGGAATTCAGCCCCAACGCTCCGACCTCATACGTGACCGTCCCGTTTTGATCGCGGCCACCGATAACGGCGCCTGTGTTGGTGGTGGACAAATCGCCAACGCGCGCCGTCCCGATAAAGCTATAGGTGTTGAACGAGACAGGCGTTTGAATGTTCACGGCCACGTTCGTGCCGTTGAAAGCCATGATGTGAAACCGATCCGATGCCGCGTAGTTGATGGTGCCAATCAGATTCGCTGCGGAAGAGATCATGTCCACGTAGGCGCCGGAAACGATGTTCAAAGTAACATTGGTACCGGCAATCGGGCCGCGCATATAGAGAACCTTCGTCCCAAGGTCCCACGTCTGATTAGTGGTCAGCACCAGGGTATTGGTCATGTTGAAATTATTTCCTCCCAGCACAATTCCTCCCGATCCCAAAGACAGTGTGTAGCCACCGGCGATGCTGGGCGTCGCACCGGGTGTGTAAACCTTGATTCCTTTCCAAGCCGTATTCGCCCCCAGACTGACAACACTGCTGCCCGAGTTGTTGGTCCACGTAGCAATGTCTCCGACGCCGGGAACGACGCCGCCCTGCCAACTCGTGCTGAGATTCAGCGCGTTTGTGTTGTTTGCTTTGAGAATCTCCGCGCCTTTCGCAGAGAGACAGAGGAAGGCGCCACAGCCGAATACCGCAAGAGCTCGTAAGTTCTTCATGGATTAGGATTTGGGTTGGGGATCTGAGTAGGGCGTTATCTTTATCATTCCCACGGCTACTGCCTACTCGCCTGTGAAGGGGAGGCGCAGGCTAGCTTCTCCCATCCGCTTTGCATTCTTGCAGTGTCATTTTACCAGGAGAAGGTGAGGGCATGATCCCCGGCATAGAGCAAGCAATGAGGAAGGAAGCCGCAGCACGAGCTACGGCTGAAATAAGAGCGGTGAACGTTCACCCCGAATTCAATGAACCGGACTCGCTGTCGAGCAGACGCTCTTTGGGCTGGGGCTTGGTGAGTCGCTGCGTTACCGAAGGTTGCTCAAGGTCAGGAAATCGCCCGGGGCGATGGTCAGTTCCTTGGCGGAAACTTCTTGGTTCGGCGCGTAAGGCCCACACACTTCACCGTAGGAAAAGCCCACGCCCGGCCAGTTGACTTTCAATCGGATCGGATGCGTCGAGCGATTGAGCGCGACCAAAGTTCCCTTGCGGCGTCCATCGGCAAACGCGGAAACCAAAAGATCCGGCTCGGCACACGTCGCTTCCACGCGCATCATCCCTTCTTTCAAGTGACGCGAATACGCCCCGAGCACGCGCAGTTGATGCGAAGAAGCAACCGGCAGTCCGCCTTGTTGCATGTCCGGCACCAACAATGAACGCGTCATGCCATACGTCGGTTGCTCCACGTTGAGCAGCAGCCAGCAATAGGCAATTGCCGTCGCGTCCATGATGGTCATGTTCTTGTGATAGAGCTGGCCCATTTGCAGCGCGACGCGATAACTGTCGGTCTGGTAAAGACCCGAGTTCACGCACAGTTCAGTGGAGAGCACCGGCTTGTTTTCCGCGCCGGCGCGGAACTGCTTCATGAGGGCATCGTAACCATCCGGGTTGGTGAAGAAATCCTGGTAGTCATACATGTGAACGGCCGCGTAATCGATGACGTCCCAGACTTCCGGTTTGGCGCGAAACATCTTCAGCCAATCGATGCCGCCTTTGAGAACGGCGTTGTCGGCCATGTGAATCTTCACCTGCTTGAACCCCGCTTCATCCAAGCCTTGCCGCAGGCTCAGCGCCATCTGTTGGAACACCTCGGCTTTTTGGCCCACCTCGTTCTGCACGCCGACGATCTCCGGCGGAGCGCCCGTGTGTTCGTCCACTTTCTTGCAGTAATCCACCATCGCCGCGGCATACTTGGAAATATCTTTTCGCGCCCAGACCGGCAGTCGCCAGAACTCGAACATGATCTTGCCGCCGTGCGATCGCAGCTCCTTGAGATATTTGAAATCTGACACCTCGCTGTTCGGATGATTGTCGCCGTAGTAATGCGGTACCGCGTCGGAAAGATTGTCCCAGTTGTCCATCGCCGGATTCAACTGCGATCCCATCGGATACTCGCGATGCAGCAGCAGATTGTATTCGGTCAGAATGCGCCACCACTGCCGTTGGCCTTCGGGAGAAAGCTGATTGAAAGCCGGCGGACAGGTGATGCCGCCGAAACCCAGAATCTTTTGGTGCCGCGCATCGGGATTGACCGTCACCGCCACTTCCGCCGTGGCCGGGCGCAACACCTCCACGCCGAGCACGCCCTTGCCCTGCTGAATCAACTGATGCCGGAACAGATCGTGCATCCATTCGATGCGAGCGACTTCCTGGTCGTTGACGAGCAGGACGAATCCCAGACGATGATCGAGACGCGCGGTAACAGAACTGATGGGCTCTGCGATCGCAATGGCTTTGCCGGCAATCACAGCCTCGGGATGGCGAACGCCTTTCATGCCGCTCCGATCCTGTGGTCCTTGGAGTGTTGAAAGCGCCAGTGAATCGTAGAATTTTTGGTCGATCTGAACTGAGTTGGTGGTCACGCGCACCACGAGGCCGGCGCGAGGCCCGGTCAGCACCCAATGAAATCCGGTGTTGCCTTCCCATCGATTCAACTTGAGCGTCCGCTCGAAACAGGCGGGCAACAGTTCATCCACAAAGGCGCGCGGCTCACTGCCGCCGCCCCACGATTCGCGGCTTTTTGAGGGGTCCAATTCGAATCGCGCCACGGATTCCAAAAGGGGCGTCTGCGCATTCAAGGCGACCGCGCTGAGACACAGCAATGCCAGGGACAAGGATCGTATCATCTTAATTTTTAGCTTACGGATTGCGGCTCCGACAGATCACGAATCGAAGCGTCACTCGCCGACCAGCAGGCGAACGAATTGCGCGTGTTCCGCTGGCGATAGGGGAATCGATACCACGACCTGATCTCCCACGGAACCCGGATTCACCACATAATCATTCCAATGCGCCAGATCGGAACTGGTCTGCACACGGTAGTTTAGCTCCGCGCGTGCGCGCTGGAACGAAACGCTGATTCCCGCGGTCAGCGACGCGGTATTGCTCCAGTTCGGCACGCCGGGCAGTTTCGGATTGGGAATGCCGTAAGCGAACTTGGCGAAGTTACTCAAGCCATCGCCAGCCGGTTGGGCGTCGGGCTCACCCAGACCCGCGGCCACTTCGGCAGGTGAAAAATTCGCGTCACGCCAGGCGGCGTAGGCGGCAATCTGGGAACCGTTCACGAGCAGATAACCCTGAGCGGGAATCTGCAACTCGCCGTAAGCGAATGGAGCATTGCCAAAATTCACATACACTTCAGCGCCATTAGCGAAGCGCGTTGTCTGCACATTGCCATCGGCTGACAGGAAGCGATGTTCCGTCATTTCCTGGGCACCCACGGCGCGAGTGACTTCAGTAACTTTCTTGATCGATTGAATCGCCTGCTCCTTCAGACCTGGCGTGTAGTAATAAGAAGAAGACGATGACCAATCGGTGAAGCCCAGGAGCTGTTTGCTGCCAAACAGGATGTTGTAAAGGTCGTTGGTGGTCCAGCCGTAGGCCGTGTTGATGTTGCCACCAAACGTGTGCCAGCTGTTTTCCCAGCAGTCGTGGTAAACCAGACTCCAGAGGGGAATGCGATACTTCGGCGCCGCCAACCCGATGCCGTAGGACGTCATGCAGCCTTCGCCGTAGGATGCGAACGGCACCAGATATTCCGCCGCGCCTTCGGTCCAGAAGATCATCCCCAATTCTTCCGTGACATAGCGGCTGATCGCCACCCGCGCGGCGAGTGTGTCGAGTTCGGTCACCGGATGATTCGTCGCGTAGCAGGAGTACGGCCCGACCGTTCCGAACACGTCGATGAACCAGGTTTTGTGATGCAGCGATTGATTCCAAAGCGGAATGTCCTGACGCGCGACTTGTTCGATGTAAGCCGGACAGCAGATGTACAAGGGATTCTCCGGAGTTCCCCAGCCGGTGTCCGTGACGTTCCCGTTGGCGTCGCGTTTCAGCCAGTCGTTCTGCTCAAAAATCGGGTGAATTGAATCCCAGTAATTGTCGTAACGCGAGGTGGACCAGCCCGCGTCCCGGGCGTCCTGCGCATTCGTCGGATCGGTCGTGGTCAAGGTCGCGCGCGTGATTCCCGCTGCGCGAAAATCCGCCACCATTTGAGCTTCAACGCCGATTGAAGAACACGCCAGGCGCGGGGTGCCGACATATTGCAACAGCTCGGGATTCCAAGCCGCTTTCTGCTCGTACGTGACGTGCCAGCCTTTCGGAATGGCGTAGTTCGTCAGGTAATCCTTTGCCATTCCGACGTAGCCCGAGCCGAAGCCCATGAATCGGATCGCGGTCTCGCGTTGATACTGCAATTTGCCTTTGCTCCCGAAATGGCTGAGGAACGGGACGTAAGCGTAATTCTGCGCGGTCACCTGGACTGGCTTGTAAATCAGGTCCGTGGAAACCGGCGTGTCATTCACCACGTAATAACCGTCACCCTCGGGCGTGATCCCGCCATGAAACGCCATCGGCATCATATGCGTCCAGGGCCGGAGCCGATTGCCACCGCTGGGATTCACCAGATCATTGATGGGATCAAAATTGTCTGAGCCGGGCAGCAGCGCTCCTTCGCCGGTTGGAATCATCCATTGAACGGCCGAGTCAGCGACCGGATAAAACGCCGGCGCAAGGTAAACCGTATCGAAGTTGGCATTGGTGTCGCCGATCAACTGCCACACCAACTCGTTCAGATTCGTCGCGGCATTTCCCAACTCCAACGTGTTGGTGAGCGTGGGCTGATTGGCTTTGAGCCGCTCGACGGTATTGAGCGTGTATTGGATTTTCGAAGGCGAAATCTGCTGGCTCGACAACAGAATTGGCCGCTGCACCGGCCCGGGTTCCACTGGCACAACTTCCGCGTCCGTCAGGTAAAATTCTCCTGCCGCGCCCGTTGTCGGCACGAAATCGAAGTAGTAAGAAAACTTGCCGCCATTGGTGGTCGTGCCGAGATAGCTGTATTCCGTCCAGTCGTTCGTAACCGGGCTGCTGCCGAAAACCAGATTGCGATCGGGGATCAATCCGTTGTGGCGCGCTTTCACGGTGAGATTTTTCAAACCCACCGTCTTGTACCGAAAACTCACACGATAGGTGCGCGCCGCGTAATCAAAGAACGAGGTTTCCTCACGATTGTAAGCGTGGGCCGGATCGATCAACGCGGCTTCCACCTTGAGCACCTTTGCCGGCGTCGCATTGGAATCCATGATCAGCGAGGATCCGGTCCAACCATCCCAACCCCCCGGCGTGGTGAAGCCGGGATACGGAACGAGATTGCCGCCGACGAGGCGCACATCGGTCAGATAGAGAGAACCCCCGGCATTGCCGCCCGCCGATACGTCGAAGCGAATGTCAGCCTGAGTGAAGGCCGCCGGGATGATCTGCGCCGGAATCCACAGGTCGCGCTCAACCCAATCCGCGTCGTTCACCACGGTTTGACCAAAAGTGATGTTGGTCGCGACAGTTCCCAGCAGGAGACCGTTCGTGTCATACATGACAAAACTCGCAGTAAGAATTGCATCGCGCAGCCCGACGGCTTGCGAGAGGAAGCGGAAGTGATACGTCTCGCGATCCATGGATTGCAGATTCTGCAATTCCACCCGGGTGAGATGCGGCGTTCCCGCGTTGGTCGTGCCGTAAACCGCCACAGCATCGAAGCGCAACCCCGGCACGCCGGATTGGATCGCTGGCACTCCGGCGTGACCGGCGGACCAATCCTGCCCGAGCGCTTTCTCAAATCGCTGGTCGAGGATCAACTGCCTTCCTTCCGGAACCGTCCACCGCACCTGGTTCCAAGAATTCCCCGTGCTCTTGTCCAAAACGATTGCAGTGCCTGAGTTGGTGTTAAACGTGACGCGCAGATGGCTGTTCTCAAGCGTCAGGACATTCGGACTCGTCACCGCTGAAACGACCGTCAAGGAAGCGACCGCGCGGGTGACTGCACCGAAAGAATTGCTGACCTGAACCTGATAATTGCCGGCGTCGGCCAGTTGCAAATTGTAGAGCGCCAACTGGCGATTCGTCTGGGCGGGCAGCATCTGTGCGCCCTGGAACCATTGATAGCGACTCGGCCCGCAGGAATCGGCGAGCACTTCAAAAGTCGCAGCATTGCCCACCTGATTGGTCTGGCTTTGCGGCTGCGTTACGTTCAGCGGCGCGGCGGAATCTTGCAGCGACAACGTTGCGCTGGAACTCGCAGCGCCTTACGGATTCGCCGCCTGAACAGAAATGACATAATTGCTCTGCGCGGCGGGAACGTTAGCCCAGAGGAAGGTGGCGTTGGTCGCGTCAGCCACCGGCGCACCGTTGATGCTCCATTGATACGACAGCGGAGCCGAACCCGTTGCCGCGACTTGGAATTGCGCGGCTTGTCCGCAGCCGACACTTTGGTTTTGGGGCGCGGTGCTGATCACGGGTTTCTGACCGACCGTGATTTTGCCGTTAATCGTGACTGACTGCGTGTCCCAACCGAGGCCGGGATTGAGTCCGGGCAAGAGAACTGAACTGAACGAGCCGGAATAGTTTGTCGCAGTGAAGAGCGTGAAGCTGTCGCCACTCTGGAGCGCCGGGCCGACATTGTTGACCTGAAGCGTTCCGGCGACATTCAAGTTGCTGAGGCTCGCCAAGCGGGAGGAGTTTTGAACATTGGTTCGGTTCAGAACGAAGCGGGCCGTGCCTCCCAGATCCAGGCTGCCGTGAATCGTGAGCGTGCCAATCGCGTTACTGCCCGGTCCCGGCACGATCGAACTGCCGTAAGGCACCGTGACCGAACCATCGATCGCTCCGCTGCCGCCGAGAGTCGTGCCAAATTCCAGAACGACATCGCCGCTGCCGGTACCTGATCCAGTCGAGTTGTTAACGAGCAGGCCGCCGCCTTCAACTGTGGTCTGGCCGGTGTGAGTATTAGCGCCCGTTAGAGTCCAGGTTCCGCTGCCGACTTTTCGAAGGGAGGTGACGCGAGCGACATCGGTTCCGTTGCGAATCGTTCCCGCCCAGGTGGAATTGTTCCCCAACGCGCCAATTTCGTAGGTGACCGAACCGTTTTGATCTCCATTGCCAAGAATCGCGCCCGTGTTGGCCGTGGCCAGATCGCCAATCACAACCGTGCCAATGGTTCCCTCGGCGCTCACACTTGATGCCGACGTTAATTTCAACGCCACCTTGCTGCCGCCAAAACTGCCGCGAAGTCGCAGCCGATATTGGCCGCCATAATTCAAGGTGCCGCTGAATTCAGCCGCCGAGCCGGTGAGATCAACGTAACTGGGACCCGTGACGGTGAGTGTGCGATTCGTGCCCCGGAGTGCGCCGCTCAGAATGATCGGCCGATTTCCGCCTCCGAGTGTCCAGGTCTGATCTGCATTCAGGAGAACGGTATTGAACAACTGCAATCCTTTTCCCGATCCGGCCACACTGATACCGCCGGCTCCGACGGCCAATGTATTTCCAGCATTGATCATCACCCAGCCGGGACTGGTCACTTTGATTCCCAACCAGGTCAGATCCGCGCCCAGCACCGTGCTATT
>JBQCEJ010000413.1:0-2329 GCA_051960355.1 Verrucomicrobiota bacterium
TGCTGCTCGAGCTATTGAAGGCCCGCGGGTTGTTGCCGAAGTTCGACACCAACACCGACGTCTTTGTCCTGATCGAAGATGAATCATTGCGCAGCGACTCACTGAAGCTGATCCAAAATCTGCGGCAGGCGGATTTCGCCGTGGAATATTCCCTTACGCCCGCCAAGTCGGACAAACAGTTCAAGCGGGCGCAGGAACTGAAGGCAACCTTCACGGCGAAACTCGATAGTGACGCCTATGTGCGCATCCGGAATCTGAAGACACGGTCGGAAGTGGTGGCGGGCGTGGCCGATGCCACGAATCATCTGCGCTAAGATCCGCACGCTCGACTTGATCTAACCATAAAAAAAGCGAGGCCGAAGCCTCGCTTTTTTGTTTCTAAATTATGCTTTTGGGTCAGGCCTTGGCCGGAGCAGCTTCCTTTTTGACCTTTTCCTTCACCAACGTGGCACCCTTGCCGAGACGGCTGCGGAGGTAGGTCAGCTTGGCGCGGCGGACGGAACCTTCGCGCTCGACTTCGATTTTGTCCACGCGGGGCGAGTGGATCGGGAAAACGCGCTCGACGCCTTCGCCATAGCTGATGCGGCGGACCGTGAAGGTCTCGTTCAAACCGCGACCGCGCTTGCCGATGACCACGCCCGAGAAAATCTGGATACGTTCCTTGTCGCCTTCAACGACCTTCGTGTGAACGCGGACGGAATCGCCCACCGCGAATTTCGCGTCGTCTTTGCGAAACTGTTCCGATTCGATTTTTTCTTGTAATGCCTGATTCATATTAAATTTTCGTTTTACTCTGATTTCTGATTCACCGTTTCGGGTTTGCGATTCCAATTCGAAACCGCCGATCAAAAATCCAAATTTTCTAAAGCAGATCCGGTCTCCGCTCTTTGGTCCGCAGTCTGGCCTGTTCGGTCCGCCATTTGGCGATCTCCGCATGATTGCCGGACAACAACACTTCGGGAACTTTTTTCCCGCGAAATTCTGCTGGTCGCGTGTATTGCGGATATTCCAGCAACCCGGTGCTGAACGACTCATCTTTGGAACTGTCATCGTCACCCAGCACACCGGGCAACAACCGCGTCACTGCATCCACCACCACCATTGCAGGGAGCGCACCATTCGTCAGCACATAATCGCCGATCGATAATTCGTCATCCGCCAATTCTTCACGAATGCGCTCGTCAAAACCTTCATAATGGCCGGTGACGAGCAACAGATCGTCTTGCTGCGCCAACTCCCGGGCGATCGCTTGGCTGAAAGGCCGGCCCGTTGGCGACATCAAGATGACCCGCGTTTTTTCACGCGCGATCGATTCTACTGCTTCAAAGATCGGTTCCGGCTTCAACAACATGCCCGGTCCACCGCCAAACGGACGATCATCGACTGTTTTATGACGATCGTGGGTATAATCACGCAACTGGTGGATTTTCAGATCCAGCAGACCGGCTTCCCGCGCCCGTTTGATGATGCTTTCATCAAGCGGCCCGGCGAACATTGCCGGGAACAAAGTGAGCACGTCTATTTTCATGCTCAAAAGCGCCTTCTTTCAGGCGCCACTACGGTTTTTCTTCCACAATTTCCAACGTGCAGCGCAATCCTTTCTTCGCACTGCCGGCCAGCAGCAATGAACGGATCGCGTTGATCGTCATTCCCTGCCGGCCGATAATCTTCCCAACATCCTGCGGATCCATGCGCAGCTCGTATACGGTCATTCCCTCGCGCACCACCGGCGTAACGGTAACTGCCTCGGGTTTCTGGACCAGCCCTTTGACGACGTATTCGAGAAAGGCCTGCATACGCGCACTGCGTTATGCCGCGACGGGCGCTTTGCTTGCCTTCTTGAGAAAGCTGGCGACGGTATCGCTGGGTTGGGCGCCTTTGCTGACCCAGTAATTCGCGCGATCGAGATTGATGGTGAAGTTGTCACCTTTCTTTAGCGGCTGATAAGTGCCGATTTCCTCGATGAACTTGCCGTCACGAGGACTGCGGCTGTCTGCCACAACAATGCGGAACACCGGAGTGTTCTTCGCTCCGACCCGCTTCATACGAATTTTAACTGACATAAATTATGTTTCTTTTCCGCAACTACAGCACCGATCTTGAGCCCCAAGGGCTTTTCCGAAAAGGAGCGAGGAGCCTAGTCTCGGCACTATGGGTTTGCAAGTCCTCTTTTCGTGCTTTTTGGTTTACGCGTTGCATCAAATTAAAAGACACCGGGGAGGATTTTGGCTGAGTGGCCGGAAGAGGTCGTTGACTCATGGGAAAAAGACACCGGAAAAAGCCGGTGCCGATGAACATGAGTCGCGAAATCAAAGAAGATCTATTGCCC
>JBQCEJ010000414.1:0-12800 GCA_051960355.1 Verrucomicrobiota bacterium
TCACGCACAGTCTTTTCAATGAACGGGAATTCGCCACCCGCTATCCGCGTGGCGGTCAGGCGTTGATCAGTCCGTTCAAACAATTTCAAGCCAGCGACACCGTTGCGTGGTTCGCCGCTCGCGGTGTTGCTCTCAAAACGGAAGATGATGGCCGCATGTTTCCCACCACCGACTCGTCGCAAACGATCGTCGATTGCCTGCTCGGCCGGGCGCGCGCGGCCAAAGTTCAACTGCGCGCGAACTGCGGCCTGGACCGCGCACAACGCCAGGCCAACGGCGGCTTTGAACTCCATCTTTCCACCGGCGAAACACTGACCTGCGATTGCCTGCTGCTGGCCATCGGCGGATGCCGAACCGCAGCGCTTGGAGAACTGGCGGTTTCACTGGGTCACACTTTGGAAGCGCCGGTGCCGTCGCTGTTCACGTTTCAAATCGAGATTCCGTGGCTGCGCGATTTGGCGGGCGTGTCCGTCGAACTGGCGGAAGCATCGGTTCCAGACGCGGGCTTATCCCAACGCGGACCGCTGTTGGTGACGCACTGGGGCCTGAGCGGACCGGCCATTCTGCGGCTATCGGCCTGGGGCGCGCGCATTTTGAGTGAACGGAATTATCGGTTTGCTTTGCGGGTGAATTGGCTGCCGCTGGCGAACCCGGAAAAACTCGCCGCGGAATTCCAAGCCCGGCGCCAGTCGCAACCTGCCCGGTTGGTCATGAATTCAGCAGTGGCTCCCCTGCCCGGTCGCCTTTGGGAAAAGCTCGTGGCCGCGGCGGGCATCAGCAAAGAAACCCGTTGGGCCGCCCTGTCGCGATCGGCGCAACATGAATTGATTCAACAACTGCTCCGGACCGAACTGCCAGTAACCGGCAAGAGTTTGAACAAGGATGAATTTGTCACGTGCGGCGGCGTGCGCCTGAGCGAAGTGAATTTCAAAACGATGGAAAGTCGCATTTGCCCCGGCTTGTACTTTGCCGGCGAGGTGCTCGACATCGATGGAATTACCGGCGGATTTAATTTCCAATCCGCCTGGACGACCGGCTGGATTGCCGGACGCGCGATGGCGCACTAGGCGATTTCACGTCGCTGCAACTGGCGAGGAGCCACGCCAATCCCTCGGTAAGCGACGAGAAAATAAATCAAAACACCGATCACCGTGGCCGCCAGTCCCAGCCAGAAGATCGACCAGCGCGGGCCCGTGGGACTGGCGCACGCCGCAAACCAGGCTGCCGTCCCGAGATATCCGATCAGGTTGCCAACGCCGCCATTCATCAGGGACATCAAGGCTTGTGCGCGAGCGCGCCAGGCCGGATCAACCCGTTGGTCCAGGTAAATCTGCGCCGTGATAAAAACCAGTGTGAATGACGCGCCGTGAAGCAGCACGCCGGTCAGCAGCCAGAACTTCGCGTTCAACGCACTCAATCCAAAACGCAAGACGCCGAAACCCAAACCGCAGGCGAAAATCCATTTCAATCGCCAGTTCAGCAACAGTCTTCCGAGCGAAAGCATCGCGATGACTTCCGTCACCTGGCCCAGACTCATCCACGCGCTGGTGCGATGGAATCCCAACTCCCGCAAATGCGGCGGTGCATACGGATAAAAACCAGCCAGCGGAATACTGAACAGCGCGACGGTGATGAAGACCACGCGATGATCACGATTTTTCAACAAGCCCAAAGCGTCCAGGCCCAACCGCTGTCGCAACGTGAGCTGAACCAGGGATTTTGGCGTTGGCAATTCCGGCAGGGCGAACGTGAAAGCCGCCACCACGAGCCACATGACCACGCCAGCGTAACCGGCCAACGCCGACGTATCTGCATGCAAGGCGCTCACCGTCCAACACCCGAACATCCAGCCCAACGTGGCCATTGCGCGGATTGGGCCAAATTCCTTCTGGGCATCCGCAAGCCGCGCAAAAACGATGGTCGATGAAATACTCCAGATCGGCGCGAAGCAAAGCGCGTGCAATTGGATCAATCCCAGAACCAACCACGGATTCCAGCCCAGCTTGATTCCGGTGCTGGCCAGCGTCATGGCGGCAGCCGTCGCCAGCGAAAGCCCGCGCAACACTTTGACCGGAGACGCGTGACGATCAGCCACGGCGCCGAAGATTAACGGAGAAACAAAAGCGGCGAGCGCCGCGGCCGCAAAGGCGTAAGGTTTGATTGCGTGCAGTCCATTGGCGTCCAGCACGGTGCTCAGCGGCACGAACCACATGCCCAAGGCCGCTCCTTGAATGAAGAACAGCAGGATCAGCTCGGCGTATTCCGCGCGTCGAATGGTTCGCAGCACGCCAAAAGAACACACGAGCACGGCAGAATTACAAGCATGGACCCGCCCCGGTTGGGAGTGGGTCATTTCTCCGCCGTTTTCAGGGAGCCGCTCTACGGCTCCGTTTGACGGACGTTTACGAAACCTTGAACCACTTGAACAACTGAACTCGCGGATACGAGTATGCTATTCGCTGATTGAGATTCCAGTGTTCACCCGGTTTCTGTTTAACGCGCGCGAGCCGATGGTGCATGTATCGCTTGGCGCTGCTGCGGTAGTAATGGGTAATGACGGGATGACTTTCCAGAAGGTTGATGCCCGCCAGGCGAAACGCTTCAGAAACCGCGAATTGCTCACAGACGTGGTTCAGACGCTTTTGCGACAGAAGTTCATCGCAAATCCGCAGCGCATCGTTGATGACCCCCGCGTTCTGCGAATGAAACCCAACCACTCCCGCGTTGAACATCCACGAATCCGCGTCATAACGATACTGCCGTCCGTCAGGCAGCCGCATCTGAAATCCCTCGAACTGGTGAAATCTGCCTTGAAGCTTTTCCCGCAGATACATCAGCCCCTGGCCGGGCTGAAGCCTGGCGGCAAGTGATTCAGGAGAACGCGCGACGATGGTGTCGCAGTCGAGATAGACGACATTGCCGGGGAATTCCTGTGTGCACTTGAGAATGCAACAAAGCTTTACGCGATAGCAGTAATTGGATTGGCCTCGCATTGCCGGGATTTCATCCGCAATCGAGACACAGGTTACCGGCAGGCTGGTTGCTCGCTCAGGATGATCGGTGAACAAAACGATTCGGGACGTCTTTGGATCGATCCGCCTAAAGAGCGTGCTGATGCTGTAGGAAGCTTCTTTGAGGAATATCTCATCGTTGCCATACAGGTGGTAAACGTAATTGGTGAAGGGAGCGTTGCGCATAGCTGGATTTTGGGGAGTGATTTCCATTCATGGTTTGTCCTGAAGCGTGGTTAACCGATCCACCACCATTTGCGCCGTGATGGTACTCAGGCAATGGCGCCGACTATGACACGCGTGTGAGGCACCTCCACATGTGCAGCCATCCGTGTTCACCGTTTGCACGTTCCGTCCGATTGGGCGCCAACGGGTCAGAGACGTTGGGCCGAAGATGCCGATCGTCTTGACCCCGAGTGCCGCGGCAAAGTGCATCGGACCCGTGTCATTTGAAACGACGGCATCCGCCGACGTGAGAGCCGCAAGAAACTGGGGCAGTTTGAGGTTCGGAAGAAATCTCGCGTTGGGAATCAGCTCTCTCAACTTCTCAGCGGCACGCTGTTCACGCTCACTCACGCCGGAACTGAAAACCACTTGAAGCCCTCGCGAACCTGCCAGTTGATGGAATTCGGCCCAACGCTGAATGGGCCATTCCTTTTTTGGAAGGCCGGGGCCGATGTGGCAGATCACAACCGGGCGGCGGATGTTTTCCAGGACATTCTCCCTCGCCTGTTGCTTGACGAACAGGCGCACGTCCAGATCAGCTTCTGAGTCAGGCGGGACAATGCCAAGCGGCTTCAGCATTGAGAGCATTCTGATGGTTTCGTGCCGATCCGAAGTTGCCTGGGCGAGCCGCCGGTGGTAGCAGAAACGCCGCCCCAGAAAGCCGCCTGCCGCAAACGCTCCCCAACGTTGGCGCGCTCCACAAATCAAGCTGATCAGCGCGCCGCGATCATTCCCCACGAGATCGATCGAGAGGTCAAATCGCTCCGCGCGCAGCGCCCTGAGAACCGACCAGCTTTGCACCAGATTGGCTTTTCCGCGGTTTCTGGGAAAAGCCCAGACCCGGTTGACGTCAGGATGATTTTCCAACAAAGGCGCGGCCACATCGGGGACCAGCGAATGCAGTTCGCAATCTGGAAACCGGCGGCGGATCGCTCCAATCGCCGCCAGGCTCAGCGCGGCATCACCCAGTGAACGGAACTGCACCGTGAGCAACTTCATCCTGCCGGAGGACCGGCTGGCGCAGGTCTCCAGATTTTGAATCAACGCTGATCGTGCAGAAGAAATCATCGCCCCTTCGACCCCACGGCTGTGTCACCAATCAAATTCCGTTCCCCGCATTACAATCCCGGGCCGGCCGTTTGAACGTGAGAGCGCTGGTATTGAGCCAGATGCCCATCCCAGATGACGAAATTGTCATTCTTGCCTCATGCAAACGCCTCCCGGACGGGAACATCGATGAGCTGTGATCCGAAGTTCGCGGTCGGTTCAGTCGCGTTCACCCAGAGCCGCAGCTCAATTCACCTCGCAGTTTGCGCGGCAGCGAAGATTCCGGTCGTGGCTTTGACTGGTATTTTACGAAGCGGAACGTAACCTGCCGGGATGCGCGCACTGATCGTTGAAGACGAGAAGAAAACAGCCGCCTTCATTCAGAAAGCACTCCAGAATGAAGGTTTCGCGGCGGATGTGTTGCAGGATGGCGCGACGGTGTTGAACGTGGTGAGCAGCGTTCCTTACGACGTCATCGTCCTCGACATCATGCTGCCGGGACGGGACGGACTGAGTCTGCTCCGCCAGTTGCGTGACCGGCGAAATGACGTTCCGGTTCTGCTGTTGTCAGCACGAGGCGCGGTCAACGAACGGGTGGATGGTCTGAATGCCGGCGCGGACGATTATCTTCCCAAACCGTTTGAACTGGCTGAACTCATCGCTCGCGTTCGGGCATTGACACGGCGTGGGGCGGAAAACAAATCAACCATTCTCCGCCTCGCCGATCTGACGCTGGATACCATCAGTCACAGGGCGAAACGGAAGGATCAAACCATCGAACTGACAGCCCGCGAATATCGATTGCTGGAATTTCTGATGCGTTCCGCCGGCCGGTTGTGCGGGCGGATGATGATTTTGGAAAAGGTGTGGGATTACAATTTTGATCCCGGAACGAATCTGGTGGACGTCTATATTCGCCGGCTCCGGGAGAAGATCGACGCGGATTTTGAGACCAAACTGCTGCACACGGTTCGCGGCAGCGGCTACATCATGCGGGGAAAACCATGAGCATCCGAACACGCCTGACACTGTGGTATGCCCTCACGACGTCCGTTTCGCTTTTGCTCATGGGCTGGCTGACCTGGCGAGAATTCGCGCCCGAGCCGACTATCCTCACACCCGCAGAAGATAAAGACCATGAGCGAGACAGGCGGGAGACGCTGAGCATCCTGTTCTGGTGCGGCTGCCCTTCCGCGTTTCTGGCGCTGAGCGGCGGCTGGTGGTTGACGCGGCGCGCGCTTCTGCCGGTCGAGACGGTGATTGGGGCCGTGGAACAAATAAATGATCGCAATCTTCAGGAATTGCTGCCCGTTACGAAGCGCCACGATGAACTAACCCGCTTGACCGAAGTTTTCAACGCCATGATGACCCGTCTTCATGGGGCTTTTGCCAGAATCCAGGATTTCACGCTGCATGCCTCGCATGAACTCAAAACTCCGCTGACGATTCTGTGCGGCGAAACGGAAACGGAGTTGCAGTCCCATGCCTTGACCGACATTCAGAGGAGGTCGGCGGAGAGCCGTTTGGAAGAGTTGCACCGCTTGAGCCGCATCGTGGACGGGCTGTCGCTGCTGACGAAAGCCGACGCCGGTCTGGTTCAACTCTCGTTCGAACGCATTCCGCTGCATGAACTCGTTCGCGAGGCGCTGGCTGACGGGCAAATACTTGCGCTGCCCCACGGAATCAAGGTCACGCTCGAAACCTGCCAGGAGGTGTTTATTCAAGGAGATCGCCACCGGCTCCGGCAATTGTTTTTGAACCTGGTTGATAACGCGGTGAAATATAATTTCCCCAACGGCTCGATCCAGATGAGCCTTCGGGAGGGCGAAGGCGGCGTGGCCGAGTATCGGATTTCAAATGGAGGCGCGGGCATTCCGGAAGAAATGCTGACCCGCGTCTTCGACCGGTTCTTCCGTGGAAATTCCGCTCGCGGGCACAATGTGGAGGGTTGCGGCCTCGGGCTGAGCATCGCGCAATGGATCGTGACCGTCCATAAAGGCACGATTCACATTGCCTCCGTGCCCGGAAAAGTGACCACGCTGACAGTCAGGATGCCTTTGGATCAGAAACCAAACGCCTGAGGCGCTTTGGTTTTTGGCCGACCGGGTTCCCCCAGGCAAACAACAAAAGAAAAGCCCGGCGCTTTCACGCCGGGCTTTCTCAAATAAATCCCAGACCGGGCTTACCGGCGGGAGAGGAACAATCTCAAGACATACCAGAGCATCAACGCAACCGAGGCAAACAGTTCCAACGCCGCCGCCACATAACGATCTTCCGGGTAATGATGCAGGATGTTCGAGGTGTCATACAGGATCGCTGCTCCGGCCAAACCCACCATGGCGACGGAGAAAAACGTTCCCAATTGGAAACCGAAAATCGCGCCCGCGCCAATCAGGACCAGCGCAATGATGCCGCCCCACATCAGGATGCCGCGAAGAAAGGAAAAATTTTTCCGGGTGTAAAACGCCACCAACGAAAGTCCGGTGAACGCCACAAATGTCACCGCCGCCGCGCTGGCGATGGCTCCAGGCGCATACGTCTCGGCAACATAAAGCAACGGCACGAAAATAATGGCTTGCGCCAGCACGTAGCCGGCAAGTGCGGCATACTGCGCGGCTTTGGACGTGGTTCGATGCGCGACACTTCTGGCCAGCCAGGAGACTACCATGAAACCGCCGAGCACCAGCAGCCAGGAGGTTCCCAGCATCGCGCGGGCGATCGGTTTCGCCATGCCGGTTTTGAATAACAGAATCTCGATCAGGGTAAACGCCGTGATCGCGCTAAACAGATGCGAGTACGTGCGGGACACGAAGGTGCCGCGTGATTCTTCGTTCAATCGGCTGACCGGAGTGGAGCCGTAATAGGCCTGGTTGTTGTTCATGATTTTTTCGCCACGAGCCCCATTCAGGCGGGCTTCCCCAGCACCGCGACGCAGAATGAATGACCCGATTGGCGAGGCGATCCTACAGGCGGCGGATGTGAATGGTCAATGGTCGCGTTGTCCCTCCAATGTTGAGGGGTGCATCCTGACACTGCCCCCGGAGCGCGACCTTCAGGTCGCTTCAATGTACATTCTGATTGTGTGAAATCAGTGCCCTGCGGGTTTGCGCATGTTGAAGCGGCGTAAAAGCCGCGCTCCTCCTGCAATGTGAACCGGGGCAGTGTCAGGATGCACCCAATGTTGAATGTTCATTGTTCCCCCACATTTCCCCTCCACCCGCGTGACAAACGATCGCGGTTCGGACACAGTCTCCTCATGCCGACAGAATCTTTTCAAGCCAGCCGTTGGACGAAGGGCAACCTCTTCTTCCCGACCGTCATCGAAGTCAGCGAGAAGGCGGTCACCCGGCGCAAGCGCACGTTGTTCAGCCGGGATGAAATCAGCGTCAGCATGAGCAAGGTGGCTTCCGTTCGAATTCAAACCGGACTCGTCTGGTCAGACATCCGGGTGGAATCCTCCGGCGGCTCCGATCCGCTCGTCAGCCATGGACACACGAAGCAAGACGCGGTGCGAATCAAAGACTTGATCGAGACGTATCAAGCCGACTTTGGGAAATCATCCGACCGCGAATGATTCTCACGTCGGGCCGTTAGCTCTCCTCTCAATCAGGCATCCAGTCGCCCGTACTTCCGGATCTCCGGAAATACCAGCGCGATGGCAATCACCACCAGGATCGTGCCCACACCGCCGGAAACCGCCGAGATCATGGCACCCGTCGCCAGGGTGTTTTTCAACGTCGGACCAAACAGTTGCGCGACCGCGCACGATTCGACATCGCCCAGTTCGTTGGAAGTCCCGATGAACAGATTGTTCACAGCCGAAACGCGGCCTCGTTTTTCATCCGGCGTCAGCAATTGAACCAGCGTGTGCCGCACCACCACGCTGACATTGTCGGCCGCGCCCGAGATGAACAGCATCAGGAACGACAGCCAGAAGGAGGTGGAGATTCCAAAGCCAATTGTCGCCAGGCCAAAAACCGTCACGGACCATAACAG
The DNA here is from genome assembly GCA_051960355.1 of Verrucomicrobiota bacterium. Lineage (GTDB taxonomy): Bacteria > Verrucomicrobiota > Verrucomicrobiia > Limisphaerales > DASXHY01 > DASXHY01. The sequence continues at coordinate 8,280 of JBQCEJ010000414.1, forward strand.
GGCGCGTCCGGCTTTCTGCAAGGCCGGCCGATGCGCCAGGACAAAGGTGCAGAGCAGCGCGCCGAGCGGCAAAGCGGCTTTCAGCAGCCCCAAACCGGTTGGCCCCACCGCCAGGATGTCCGTGGCGTAAATCGGCAGCAACATCACCGCGCCGCCGAGCAGCACCGCGAACATGTCGAGCGTGATGATTCCCAGAATCATCCGATTGGCGAAAACGAAGTTGAACCCGGTCAACAATCCTTTGAAGGTCATTTTTTCCCGAACCGCCACGACATGATGACGTCGCACCAGCGCGAGCAAGATGCAAAAGATCAGGGCGGTCACCGCGTTCACCGCATAGACCGGCGCGGCGTTGTCCTTGTGCGTGAGATCGATCAATGCGCCACCGGCGATCGGGCCGACAATGGACGAGATCTGAAAGATGCTGGAATTCAAATTCACCGCGTGGGAAAGCTCCTTGCGTTCGACCAACGCCGGCAGGAACGCCGAACTCGCCGCCCACATGAACGTGCGCGAGGCACCCATCACGAAGAGACAAACGTAAGTCCAATACACCGGCGCGTGCCTGGCCGAGGCGAACGTCAACCCAAGGCTCGCGGCCAGCACCACCGTGGTCATGGCGATGATGATTTTTTTGCGGTTGTAATTGTCGGCCAGATGCCCGGCTGGAAGGGTCAGCAAAAACATCGGCACGACCTGCGTCAAACCGACGAACAGCAGCGACACCGCGGAATGCGTGCGCTCGTAGATTTCCCAACCGATCGCCATGACCAGCATTTGCTGGCCGATGGTCGCCACGAGTCGTCCGATCAGATACAGGGAAAAATCGCGGTTACGCAGAACGGAATAGTTGCTGCCGCGCTCGGCTCTTGCCGGGGTTTCGACGGGTTCTTCTGGCGTTTCCATTTACAGGACGAAGAACTTAGTCGAATTCGGGAAAACGTCGAGTTCCGTCGGGGATGCCCACCGGCTCCAACAATGAAATTCCGTCGGAACGCAGTGCAATTTCTCCGCCCCTTTACTCAGCCAGGGTCAAAAGCCGCCCTTCGCGATGCAACCGGTCGGACGCGGCGACGGAAATGCGGTTCTTCCCGGAAGCTTTGCTGCGAAACAGGCCCCGATCGGCCGCCGCCAGCAACTCCCGCTTGTCAGAGGCGTCGTGCGGATAGGTGGCCAGGCCGAACGAGGCGGTCAGGTGAACGTTGATGTGTTCCTTGTGAAGAAAGGGCGTTGTGGAAAGCATGCGTTTGAGCCGCTGCACTTTTCCAGTCGCCATCGCCTTGTCCTGCCGCGGCAGAATGACCACGAACTCATCGCCGCCATAGCGGACGATTCGGTCATCTTCGTCGAGCTCATGATTGATGGCCTGCGCCACTTCTTTCAACACCTTGCTGCCGAGCAGATGCCCATGCTTGTCCACAACCGACTTAAAATTATCGAGGTCGAAAAACACGAGCGACAACTGCTCTTCCCGCGCCGCGGGCGAAGCCAGGACGCGATCCAGATAACGGTGCAGATAACGGGTATTGTTGAAGCCGGAAACGTCGTCGGTAACGGACAATTTCAAAACGCGATCGTGCTCTCGTTTCAATTCCAACGAAAGCCGCCGCATGCGCAGCAGGTTGGCCACGCGGGAACAGAGTTCGTTTTCGTCAATCGGACGGGCAATCAGATCGTCCACCAGATGCCCGAGATGGCGCGAGGGCTGACTGCCGGCCCGGCGAAAGGTCAGCAGAAGAAACGGCAGCAGCACCGGCTCCTCGGCTTTGCGCCGGGCACGAATCGCCGTGGAAAGTTGCTTGAGCGACGGGCCGTCGAGAATCGCCAGATCAAAACGTTCCTGAAGCAGTTGCTCGGTGTTGGCCGAAACGATTTCGTATTTTCTGGAGAGCCAGTCTTCCAGCGACTGCCGGTCGGCTTTGCTTTTGACTTGGATTAGGATGCGCTGCGGTTGATCCACGGGTTAATTTACACCGAACCTGTCTTTGGCAAGTGAGGGATTACTCCCCGCTGACCGGCTCAATGAACCAGGGACACCGATCGTTGGACGATGAGGAGATCGGCCTGCTCCAGCCGGCGCATCAGTTCCACGCGCAGCTCAGCAAAAAACCGGCGCGTTTCCAGCGGGTGATCGGAAAGCACGCGCAGGATGACCACGCGATCGTGAAAGACCACGCCGCCCAATTTCCAAACGCCTTCGTTTTCCTGCGGGAAATGGGTGAAGCCGCCAAACTCGTCGAGCAGCATTTTTTTGACGTCCTTCAAGAGCTCCTCTGGAATCGGACGCCCATCGTTGTAAGCCAGCGGCAGATACAGATCGTACTCTTTCATCCCTGTCAGCGTCGCACGAACCCAGTTGGGACGGCGCGCTGAAATGCCCGGGGTATGTTCCCCACTTGAGACAATGGGCAATCCGGCGAGGGTTAAGGCAACGCGGATCACGTATGTACCCGAAACCTGAACAACGAAGTCCAATGCCGCCGCCGCGCGGCTCAAGCCATCCGCAGTGATGAACCTTCCGCCGCTCCATCCCGCGCTCGTTCATCTGCCCATCGCCTTCGTGATTTTGTCGGTGATCGCGGATTTCTGTGCGCGCCTCTCCAAAGCGGAGCCGCGTCGCGCCAGATTCAGAACTATTGGATTCTGGTCGCTGGTGGCAGCTTTGATCGGAGGCGTTATGACCATTGGCGCCGGTTACCTCGATATGAATCGGCTCGCGCTCCATCCGGAAACGGATCAACTGGTGGACTTGCACATGGACATCGGCTGGACTCTCGCCGTCGGGCTGGCGGTGCTCACCGCCTGGCGCTGGCTGATCTGGCATCGCGGCCAGATGACAATTAACACCGCTTACCTCGTAGCCGGTTCACTCGTGCTCGCGCTGACCTTGTTTCAAGGTTGGTATGGCGGTGAAATGGTTTACTCGTATGGCGCCGGCGTGGCGGCCACCGGTCAGGGAACCGAATCCGCCGCAGCGGCTCAGCGAAGATTGATTGCCGTCCACAGCGTTCTCCAACCCGGCACCGCGATTGGCGGCGCGGAATCGCCCGGTGGCACGAACAGTTCGGGCGCGGTCAGGAGCCCGGAACCGGGTCAACCGGCCAAGCCGTAATCCCGCAGCGCGCCAGATTCCACGCGTCCCCTCGGCTTAGCGGAACACCAGAAACACTGCCGCCAAGACAACCGTCGGCATCGCCGCGCCCAGGAACAGACGCAACGGCGACACGCCATCGGGAAAGAATTTCGAGAGGATGGATTGCCCCGCTGGATTCGGCGCATTGGCGATGACGGTCAATCCGCCACCCACCACGGCACCGGCCACCACCGCCTGCTTGAGTTCCGGACTGAACCCGGGCACCAGCGATGCCAGATAAGTAATCGCCGCGTTGTCATTGAATGCGGTGAGTCCGAGCGCGCCAAAAAACAATGGTCCTTCATTGAGCCGGCTCAGCACCGGTTCGATCCACCAGCCTTGCAATCCGCCGTGAACGACCAGGCCCGCCAGGAAAAATCCGACCAACAGCGCTGGGCGCAGTTGCAGGTTGCCTTGCTCATGTTCGGTTGCTTGAAGAAACGCCAGGTAGAAAAGAAAGCCCCCGATGAACAGCACCGGGTAATGCGCATTGATCACCGTCCAGCCCAGAAACAGCAGATGAACGCCGGTGATCCAGGCCGGCACCCGGCTCTCCGCTGTTTTCGCGGCCTGTGGACCGCCCGCGCTGCCCGCCACCATGCGTTTGAACTCGCGTTGAAAACCAACAAAGTAGATCGCGTTCGCCACCGCAATTCCGACCATCGCCTTCCAGCCAAAATGCGCCAGCATGTGCGAGAGACCCCAACCCCATTTGCCCGCCACCATCAGCACCGGCGGCGCGGCGAAATGCGTGAGCGTGCCGCCTACGGAGACATTCACAAACAACAAGCCGAGCGTGGCATAGGCAAACCGTTTGCTCGGCTTGAACACATAGAATTTCTCCGCCAAAAGCAAGGCGCAGATGGTCATGGCCGCCGGTTCCGTGATGAATGAGCCAAGCAACGGGCCGATGGTCAGGATGGACAGCCACCACGCCGCCAGCGAGCGTTTGCCCAGGCTGGCGCCAAGCGACATCAGCTGTTCCGAGAGCTTCAACACCGGCCGGCTCGCCGCCATGCTCATGATCACCACCACGAAAAGCGGTTCGGTGAAGTTCAGTCCGTGTCCCAGATAATCCCGCGCCACGGTCCATCCTTTGAAACTGGTGATGGCCAGCAACAGTGGAATGATCCAGATGCCAAAGATCGCCTCGATTTCACCCAAGAAATGAAAAGTCTGCGCCGCAAAGCTCACCTCACCCGAATCGGGTTTGCCGGCGGCCTTGAGCTTCAAGTGATGCCGATGTTCCACACGATGGGACAGCTTCACAAACACCGGGGCCATGAAGGTGTGAGCGATCGCCAGGAGAAAAATCAGGGTGGCAACGACATTCACCGGTTCCATGCTGGCGCGCGCTTTGAGAACGTTCAGCAAGGAGTCGTCCGACG
>JBQCEJ010000415.1:0-5236 GCA_051960355.1 Verrucomicrobiota bacterium
AACCTGACGATCGACAACGCCGCGGGCGTCAGTCTCAGCAGCCCGCTCACGGTCAACGGCACACTCGCCTTCAGCGGCACTAGCGGCAAGCTCATTGCCGATCCGAACCTCTTGAGTCTGGGAGCCAGCGCCACGGTTTCAGGCGCGAGCAGTTCTCGCTACGTGGTCGGCGCGATGAACAAATCTTTCAACACCGGCGCAGGTCAGTCGTTCGTGTTTCCAGTCGGCGACAGCACCGTTTACGCGCCACTCGCTTTGGCGAACATGACTGTCGGTACCGCGGGTAACCTGACGGTGAACAGCACGGCGGGTGAAAACCCGCAGATCGGCAGTTCCGGCATTGATGCCGCCAAAAGCGTCAATCGTTACTGGACAGCGACAGCGGGTGGCGGATTGGTGGCCAATCCTTACAATCTGACGCTGAACTTTGTGGCAGGCGATGTGGATGGCTCGGCGAACACTGCCAACTTCGTGGTCGAGAAATACAGCGGCGGCGCCTGGGCGCGTCCCACGGTCGGGACTCGCACCGCAACCAGTACGGCGGCGGCGGGCTTGAGCGCGTTTGGTGATTTCGCGGTCGGAGAACCCGCACCGTCCTTGGCCACGAAAATCCGCGTTGAAACTGCCGCGGACGGCAGCGGCACCGTGGTGCCAGCGCAGAACGTCACCTCCGGAAACAGCGTCACCCTCTATGCCATCGCCCGTGCGGCGGACAATTCATTCATCGAAAACGTGTCCGGAGTCTGGTCGCTGCCGAGCAAGACCGGCGGAGTCGTCAATGGAGACCTCGTGGCTGCGGAAGATGGCAAGAGCGCAACGTTTACGGGGCATGTGACCGGCACTGCGACCGTGCAGGCAGCTTCCGGGGTTCTCGTTCCGACTGCTTCCGGAACGCTCACGGTGCTGACCGGTCCGGCCACGCAGGTGCGGGTGGAAACCGCAGCCAATGGCAGCGGCACTCTGGTTCCGGCGCAGAACCTCACCTCCGGCACTGCGCTCACGGTCTATGCAATCAGCCGTGATGCCGCCAGCAACTTTGTGGCGAATGTGGCTGCCGACTCCTGGACCATGGAGAATGAAACCGGCGGCGTCAGTGACAGCAACCTCTCGCCTCTCAGTGGCACCAGCAGCACGCTCACCGGGAACAGCACCGGCACGGGAAATATCCGCGCCAGCCTCAGCGGGTTGACCTCATTGGATTCCGGGTTGATCAGCGTCGTTCCGGCACTGAAAGTCTGGTCCGGTTCTCCCGTCAATTACCAGTGGGACACGATCAATTCGAACTGGGTTGGCGGCTTTAATGTATTCCTTGACGGTGACCCCGTGCAGTTCACGGATACTGGTTCCGCCAGCTCTCCGATTGAACTGGTAGGCACACTCAGTCCCGGGACGGTGACGGTGAACGCTTCCTCGAAGAATTATACCTTCAGCGGCGGTGGCAATCTCAGCGGCGCAGCCAGCCTGGTGAAAGACGGCTCTGGCACGCTGATTCTTGCAAACAGCACGCCGAACAACTACAGCGGGATCACGACCATCCAGAACGGTACACTGCAAATCGGCGCGGGCGGCACCGAAGGCTCGCTGGGCGCGGGCGCGGTCAGCAACAACGCCACGCTGCTCCTCAATCGCAGCGACGATCTCGTTGTGCCGGGACCCTTGAGCGGCAGCGGCACGCTGCAAAAGCAGGGCGCGGGAACGGTGACGTTCCAGAGCATCAGCACTTACACCGGACCGGTGACGATCAATGGCGGCCAACTGGCGTTTGAAAACAGCAGCGCCGCAACTTTGGGCGGCAACATCACTGGCGTCGGCGCCTTCGGCAAGGGTGGCGGCGGCACATTGATTCTGGCCGGCACCGGTAACAACTGGTCGGGTGGCACCTTTGTTTCCGGGGGCACACTGCGGGTCGGCAGCGCTGACAACACCGGCAGCCTGCCGGGCGGATCAGTTGTTCTGAGCGCGGCGGACAGCACGCTCTTCATCAACACCAGCAACAACATCACGATTAACAGCGAAATCAGCGGCCCGGGTAAATTGAGCAAGCGCAGCTGGGGCGTGCTGACATTGTCGGCGAGCAACAGTTTTGAAGGCACGCTGACAATGGGCGGAACAACCGTGGGGAGCGAAGGCGGCGTAATCCGATTGCTCAACAGCTACGCTCTGGGTGGACCGGGGTTGCCGAAGACGGTCAATGTGATTCGCGGCGAACTCGACCTGGAAGGCGGCATCACGCTGCCGGCGAGCATCAGTTTCAATACCAGCGTCAACCGGAACCAAGGCGGCTTGGTGGCGTTCCGCAACGTGACTGGAACCAATGTCATCGAAGGCAATGTGACGATGGATGGCGGCGGCGGTAACAGCGAAATGACCGTGGCCTCGGGCCGGCTCACGCTCAATGGAACGGTGACAGCTTCGACGACTGGGCGCGTTTTGGTTTTGAATGGCAATGGCGAGGGCGTGATCAATGGCGCCATCGTTGATTCAGCGGCTAATATCCCATCCATCCGCATGGAAGGCCCGGGCAAATGGAATCTTTCGGGTGCGAACTCTTACACGGGCTCAACCGTGGTCAGCAACGGAACACTGCTGGTCAACGGCACCATCGGCAGTGGAGCGAATACCGTCATCGTCACCGGCGCGGCAGGCGTCTTCGGGGGGAACGCCACGGTGCTGGATGCGGTCAATGTCCTGAGCGACGGCTCGTTGTCGCCGGGGAACGGAGGCATCGGCACGCTCACGGTCAACAACGCGGTGACACTGTCCGGCAAGACAATCATGGAGATCAACAAGACGTCGCTGACCAGCGACTTGCTGATTGCCAGCGGCAATATTGCCTGCGACGGCGCACTGGTCGTGAGCAATCTCTCCGGCGCCTTGAGCGCGGGCGATAGCTTCACCTTGTTCGCCGGCGGTTCGTACAGCGGTTCCTTCACAAGCATTGTGCCGGCAACTCCCGGAGCCGGACTCGCTTGGGATATGAATTCATTGACCGTGGACGGCACGTTGAAAGTGGTTGCCGCGGCGGCGCCGCCCACGCTGGGCACCATCACCAGGACGGGCGCGACCAGTTTCACGCTGACCGGTTCGGGCGCGGCCAACCAGACTTACTACGTATGGGGCAGCACCACTGTGGCAACGCCGATCGCGAATTGGTTGCTGCTCGGATCAACTACTTCGGGCGCTGGCGGCGAAATCAACTTCGTTGATACGCAGGCCACAAATGCGCAGCAGTTCTACCGGATGGCGCAGTAGGACAAAGTGCAAAGTCATGCACTTGATTGGTTGGGGATCAGGTGCATGACAACCCAGTTCTGAAACTATGAAAATAAGTTTTACGACGAGTATTCGGATGCAACGGCAGGGCTTTACCTTGATCGAACTGCTGGTGGTAATTGCGATAATTGCCGTCCTCGCGGCCATGCTGCTGCCGGCTTTGGCTAGTGCCAAACGCAAGGCTTATCAGGCTGGATGTGCCTCCAACGAGCGACAAGTGGGTCTGGCCACACGAATGTGGGTGGACGACAACAATGATTGGCTGCCACCCGGGCAAGGGAGCACCAGCGGCCTTTACATGGGGCAAAACGCCTTCTACTCCACGGCGGCGATTTCAAAATCCGATTTGATTTATTACATCGCGACCTACGTTGGAATGCCCGCGCCCGACAGCCAAAAGCGCGATGCCAAGGTGATGATGTGTCCGGGCGCAGAGCACTATAATATCAATGCCAACAACCTCGCCTTCACGGTTTACGGCCTGATTGGCCCAAGTGTTTCCTCACGGGTCTGGGCGGACCGCGCCACCAAAGCCTTGTTGAAATGGAATCCATTTGGCTATCCCGATCCCGACGCGCCGCCTCACCGAATGTTGGAGGTGAATGCCGTCAGATCGCCGTCTGAACTCTGGATGATGGTGGACATCGATCAAGACATGCCGCAAACCCCAAGTTGGGCAGACAAGACGCCGACCAAGGCGGTGCATGGCGATGGACGCAACTACCTGTTTTTCGACGGGCACGTCAGTTATCATAAAATGACGGGTGACAAGGGCTACTCCGCTCCATTTGATTACTGAAAGATGAAGTCGCACTTTGCTTTTTCCCTTCTCAATGCATGGCTCCTCATCACTGCCCAGGCTGCACCACCGCTGTTGGTAGAGCAGGGCGCGCCGGCTTCGAGCCGCGCGCCGGAAAATCCGGGCTACGTTCTTCGGACCAAAGCGGCGCGCCTTAATCACTCGGCATTGCCGGCGCAAGCGGCATCTCAGGGAGCCCGCACCGTGTTGAATCTCTTTCCGGACGTCGCGCCTGAAGTCGAATGGGACAAGTTCGAGCGGCATTCCGCAAAAAATCTGGCTTGGTCGGGAAAACTTCTGGATGACCGCTTGAGTGCGGTGACGCTCACAACCGTGGATGACGTCACGCTGCTTCAGGTGATTTCACCTAAACACGGCCATTTCGAAGTCGAATCGCGGGGCGACGGCAGCAGCCTGGTCCGGCAGTTCGACCCGGAAAAGCTGAAGGGCAATGGAAAATGCGTTTACGTTCAGGAGGGATTTGGGACGAACGAGATTGTGACAACGCAGGCGGCGACCGACCCGGTTGTGGCTGAAGCTGTCACGGCAGTCACGGTCGATGTCCTGATGGTTTACACCACCAAGGCCAAGGAAAAAGCTGGTGGGCGTTCGGCGATTGTCGCCAAAGCGCAGTCGGCGATAAATGGGGAGAACAACAACTTCGACCGCAGCAATATCTCGCATACCATGCGATTGGTTCACACCCGCGAGGTGACTCACGTGGCCTCGGGCAGCCTGCCTGACGAATTGGGCTGGGTCGCGGGTTCCGACAATGTCGCCGACATCCGGAGCGAAGTCGGTGCTGATCTGGTGGCCTTCATGAGTGACCGTGACGACGCCGGGTATTATGGAATCGCGTTCCAGTTGAGCAGCACCGGCGGCAACTCCGGCCAGGCATTCTCGGCTGTTTATTACGACACCACGGCGGGCGTCTGGCCTCACGAAGCCGGCCACAATTTTGGCTGCCAGCACAATTCACCCGGTCTGTATTCCTATTCCTCCGGTCATTATTGGGATGACAGCGGCACGACTCGCGGCACGATGATGTCTTACATTGGCACGCGCATTCCTTATTTTTCCAATCCCGACGTCAACTATTCCGGCCATGCGACTGGAACTGCGAGCCGCGACAACGCCCGCACGATTGACAATACCGGACCGGAC
>JBQCEJ010000416.1:0-7695 GCA_051960355.1 Verrucomicrobiota bacterium
GGCGATATTGGCGGTCGCAGGTGTGCTGTGCGGAAAAAGGCAGAACGCATTCGTTCGTTGTGACGCCCCGCCGTTCAACGCGGGCACGATGCTCACGCCATCCAGCACGACGTTGGTCTGCAGGGTGACGCCGGTCATCTCCAGGATCGTGGGGTAAAAATCCACACTGGAAACAAAACCGGTTTGAGTGCTGCCCGGCGCAGTATGGCCCGGCCAATCCACCACCATCGGAACCCGGGTGCCGCCTTCGTAGATGGATGCTTTGCCCTGGCGCAACGGCCAGTTGTGCGTGGCCATTGCGCCGTCCGTAAATTCGTACATGTTCCCGCCGTTGTCAGAGAAAAAGATGACGATCGTGTTCTCGCGCAGTCCGAGCGCATCGAGTTTGTTGAGAACTTCGCCGAGCCCGTTGTCCATCGTTTCGACCATCGCGCCCATGGTGGGATTTTTCTGACGCCCATCAGTGCTCGATTGACCGAGGTAGCCAGTGCGCAGATTGGTTTTGCATTCGAACGGCGCATGCACGTCGTAGAACCAAAGGTTCAGTAAAAAGGGACGATTCCGATTCGTTTGAAGGAAATCCTTGGCGCTGCTGACCAGAACATCGTTTACGTGCGTGCCAGCGGGCACTGACGGCAGATTACTGTCCGCAGAGAAGGGCGCGAAATAGCCGCCGGGCGGTCCAGGATGCTGGCGTCCGCCAACGACTGTATCGAATCCCTGGTTGTCGGGCAGATACGGATCGCTGCCGAGATGCCATTTGCCCATGAACGAAGTTGAGTAACCGGCCAGCTTGAGTGCTTCGGAATAAAGAAAGTATTCATTGCGCAGACGCGTGGCCGACTGAGGTTCACGGAGTTTGGACGTGGACGCAGCAGTCGCCGGAACGATGGGATCGAGAATGACCGTGGCCAGATGTCCGTTCGGAGCGGTGAAGTGGACCCGGCCTGGATATTGACCGGTCAGGATGCTGGCGCGTGTCGGCGAGCAGAGCGGGTTGGCCGTGTAAGCGGAAGTGAACCTCATGCCGCGCGCGGCCAGGCGTTCCACATTGGGTGTGTGGTAAAACGTGCTGCCATTGATCGTCACATCGTTCCAACTCAGATCGTCCGCCAGCACAAACACCACATTCGGCCGCGTTCCCGATTCGCCAACCGCAACCCAATCCAATTGCTCCAAAGCACCCGCGCTGCTGCCGTCAGGGAGATCGAGTCGCAGCCGTTTGAGCGTGCCGTTCCAGTTCGAATGCGTCGTCATGTCCACGGTGTAAGTGGTGAACCCAGGATCACTGGCGACCAATGTGAACGCGACGGAATTGCCGGTGAACGTCGGGCTGGCTGCCGTCTGGAAAAAGATTCTCGCGTCCGTGAGCGGCGCGCCGTTGCGAACGCGCAAGTAAACATTCGTCAAACCGGTGAGGGACAAATTGAGATTGTCCTGGGAAAGGAATTGCGGATCGCCGCCGCTTGAAGTCGCCGAAAAAATGCCGTTCGAAACGGTCGCGCCAGTCATTCCAGCGACCGTCCAGCCTTCGAGATCGTTGTCGATATTCCAGTGCCAGCGCAAGGCTCCGCCTGCTGCCACCACCGGCGGCGGATTCGTCGCAAAAGCCGTATTAAACAACTCGGAAATTTCAGTGTCGGTGATGGTGCCGCTGTAGAATCGCAGATCGTCCATTAAACCGTCGTAAGCCAGGGCCGCAGTGGCCGCCGACGCAGAGGGAATTCCAACGCGCAACGCCCGATCGTAAGCCAGTGAGCCGACATTGTGATTGCTGAGGGCGTCGGTTCGCGCCGCAACGTCCGCGGCGGAAAGGGTGTTCGTTCCGAGAGCGAGCACCGTGACCGCGCTGGTGCCGTCGGCGCTCGAGCCCGGCGAGGTCGCGGGTGTGAAACGAAACACGACCAGTTGCCAGACGCCGGTAACCATGCTTTGCGCGATGGGGCCCGCCGTGGTCGCTTTATTGGTGCCGTCACCGAAAAATGCGCGCGCGCCACCAGTCTGCTTTTTCAGATTGAATCCGCGAGTCATGGCGGAAAAGGCGTCGCCATTGGAACAGTCCAGCAACCGTTCGTTTTCATCCATGCCGTCTGTTCCGGGCTTGACCCAGAATGCCACTGAGAACGCACCGCTGGGTTCAACGCTCGAGGCGGTTCCCAGGCTGATGGAGGAGGGCGAGGTTTCGGTGAACTTCGCGGCGCTCCCAAACAGGCCCGTTTGGCCGAGTGTCAGATTTGTCGCCGCCCCGGTGTTGGATCCCGCAACGTCGTTTATGCTGCTTCCGGCAAGGTCGTCGAGCGGATAACGCGCGGTCAGCGTGGCAGCCATGGCGGGCACGGTAACGAACAAGAGCAGGGTGAGAAACTGCTTCATCGCGATACATGGCCTATGAGCGCAGCGTTCGCGTCCACGGTCTTTTAGAAGTGTTGCAGGCATTCCATGCCTGGAAGTCCACCGCAGCACGCCGGCAGCGCGAAACGTGCAATTGTCGCTCCTCCGGATATTCATGCTGGAGTTCCCTGCGGTTTGCATTTGTCCGCTGAAAGAATCGTGGCAGGCAGTTTGCATCGAATGAAAATACTGGTCCGCTGTCCGCGCTGTTTTCGCCACAACCACGGAAACGTCTCGCGGCACCGGGATTGGTGAGGCTGATCCTACTGTACATTCAGGCGAGGTGACGAGTCACGCGTTCGCGGGATGGCGTCGGGAACTTCGCGGCCAATCCGCACGCGCAGGCGGATTCATCACGCGCTTACCGTGATTGCGTGATGGTCAAAATGCCGTGCAGACAGGACCATTCGCCCGGACTGCTGCGTGGGGGCGGCGCATCTGAGATTGCTGTCACATCGATTCCGGGTTTACAGCGCGTGGCCGGGCGTGTTACAGACGCACATGCCGGCCATTTTCCGGTCTATGCTGCGGGCGTCTGGCTTGTCAACGTTCTGGCGAAAGTTAATACGGACTACAATCAATGAAAAAACTAGGAACGATTCTATTTCTCGCATTGCTCGGCCTCATGAGCAGCCAACGGCTGAACGCCGCTGACCAGCTCGCCGACGGTTTTGAAAATCCACCCGAGCAGACCAAACCCTGGTGTTATTGGTATTGGATCAGTGATAATATTTCCAAGGAAGGCATCACCCGGGATTTGGAAGCCATGGCGCGGGTGGGAATCGGCGAGGCGCTCATCGGAAATATTTTTCTCGATAATCAACCCGCCGGAAAAGTGAAGGTGCTCACGCCGGAATGGTGGGAGTTGGTGGCGCACGCGATGCGCGAAGCGGGCCGCGTTGGCGTCAACATCGGGATGTTCAACTGTCCCGGTTGGAGCCAGTCCGGCGGGCCTTGGATCAAGCCCGATCAGGCCATGCGCTATCTCGCTTCGTCTGAGACACGCATCACCGGTCCGTTGAAATTTTCCGGCAAGCTCGTCGCGCCAAAGGAGCAGTTTCAGGATGTCGCGGTGCTTGCGTTTCCCGCACCGCAGAACGACAGCGACAAGCTCACGGCCCATTCGCCGCGCGTGAGTTGCGTTCCTGAAGCGGCGGGTGCGGAGCAACTGGTGGATGGAAAACTCGACAACGCTGTGGCACTTCCGTTTGGCAAGGGTTCCAGGCCAGTGACGGTGAACATCGAGCTCTCTTCGCCTCTGACCGCGCGCAGTCTTGAAATCTTCCCCGCCGGCGCGCCGTTTGGCGCGATGTGCGAATTGCAGGCTGCCGACGCGAATGGAAAATTCGTGACCGTGCGTCAGTTCAAGTGCGATCGCTCCAACATGGGGACCGGCGTCGGCTTCATGCCGCGTGGGTCGGTGACGGTCAGCTTCCCGCCCACGACGTCGCGGCATTTTCGGCTGCAGTTCTCAGGCTTCTTTGGTCGCGGCAAAAAGCCGGAACTGGCCGAAATCAATCTCTCCAGTGCGGCGCGCCTGGAATCTTTCGTTGAAAAGCAGCTCGGCAAGATGAACCCGACGCCATTGCCGATGTGGGACACTTATATGTGGCAAACGCAAACCGAGCCTGATTCGGCGAAACTCGCCATCCCTCTTGGCGAAGTTCGCGATCTCACGAAGCAACTTTCCGCGGACGGAACACTCAATTGGGACGTGCCGCCTGGCGAATGGATCGTGCTGCGCACCGGGATGACGCCCACCGGCATGAGAAATGCGCCCGCATCACCCGAAGGTCAGGGATTGGAAGTGGACAAGATGAATCGTGACCTGGCCAAGTTTCATTTTGACGCGTTCATCGGCGAAGCGCTAAGGCGAATCCCTGCGGCCGATCGCAAGGCGTTCAAACAAGTCATCGCGGACAGTTACGAAATGGGTTCGCAGAACTGGACGGATGGTTTGGACAAGGATTTCCGCAGGCGTTACGGCTACGATCCGAAACCGTGGCTGGCTGTGTTGAGCGGACGCATTGTCGGCAGCGCGGATGCCAGCGATCGCTTTCTCTGGGATTTGCGACGGCTGGTGGCGGATCGCGTCGCCACGGATTACGTCGGCGGTTTGCGGGCGGAAGCCAATAAACACGGGTTGGGATTGTGGTTGGAAAATTATGGTCATTGGGGTTTTCCCAGTGAATTTCTCAAATACGGCAGCGAGTCCGATCGCATCGGCGGCGAGTTTTGGGTAACCGGCGATTTGGGTTCCATTGAATGCCGCGCTGCCTCATCTTGCGCCAACACCTACGGCAAGCAATTCGTATCAGCTGAATCAATCACTGGCGGGCCGGCGTTTCAGAACGCGCCCGACGCCTTGAAGGCGCGGGGCGATTGGTCGTTCTGCGAAGGAATTAATCACCCGGTGCTGCACGTCGTCATCCAGCAGCCAACGGACGAAAAGATTCCCGGAATCAATGCGCCTTGGGGCACCGAATTCAACCGGCACAACACCTGGTACGAGCAAGGCAAGGCGTGGGTGGATTACGAACGCCGCTCCTGCTGGCTGCTGCAACAAGGCTGGCGCGTGGCCGACGTCGCTTACTTCATCGGCGAGGACGCGCCGAAAATGACCGGCACGCGCGATCCCGAACTGCCACCAGGACGGGACTTTGATTACATCAATGCCGAGGTCATTGAAAAGAAACTCGCAGTGAAAAAGGGCCGGCTCGTCTTGCCGCACGGCGTGAGTTATCGCGTGCTGGTTTTGCCGAAACAAAAAACCATGCGCCCGGAGCTGTTGAGCAAGATTCGCGACCTCGTCAAAGCCGGCGCCACCGTATTGGGAGAACCGCCGACGCAGTCGCCGAGCCTGCAGAACTTTCCCGCGTGCGATCAGGAAGTTCAGAAACTCGCGGCGGAAATCTGGGGCACGCCCAAGGAAGCCACGGGCGAGCGTCCCTTCGGCAAAGGTCGCGTGATCTGGGGCAAAACTCTGGAAGCCGTGTTCGCGAGCGCAGGAACCCCGGCGGACATTGAATTCCGCGACGCGGCTCAGGACGCGAAGCTTTTGTTCACTCACCGCAGTTCGGCGGACGCGGAAATTTATTTTGTTTCAAACCAGAAGGATCGAGCGGAGCAGGTGAACTGCGCCTTTCGCGTGACAGGCCGCCAGCCAGAGCTGTGGAACGCCGTTACGGGCGAACGCCGCCTTTTGCCGGAGTGGAGTGAACAATCTGAACAATCAGTTGTTCCGATGCGCTTCGCGCCGAAGGAATCGTGGTTCGTTGTGTTTCGACAAAAAGCCCAGCCCGGAGCGAATGACACGAAGAATTTCCCGGCACTGAAAACCATGGCGACGCTGTCTGGGAGTTGGGATGTGGCGTTTGATACGAACTGGGGCGGACCGGCGCACGCCGAATTTGCCACGCTGACCGATTGGATCGCGCGGCCGGAAGAAGGGATCAAGTTCTACTCTGGTAAAGCGACTTATCGGACGACCTTTCAACTTTCCGAAAACGTTGTGCGTGCATCCAACGGCGGACTGCGCCTCGACCTCGGCGACGTGCGTGACGTGGCCGTGGTGCGCTTGAATGGGAAGGAGTTGGGGACACTTTGGACGCCGCCCTGGAGTGTGGACATTTCCAGCGCAGCGAAAGTCGGCGCGAACACTTTGGAGATCACGGTTGTGAATCCCTGGAACAACCGGTTGGTGGGCGACAGCAAATTGCCGGTCGCCCAGCGGCGCACGTCGCTTTCACTGCAAACGGTCCATCCAAAGACTCCGCTGCAATCGGCGGGCTTGCTGGGACCGGTGACGGTTCAGGCCCTCGAGACGCAGCCGTAAGCGATGGTGATCTCTCGCGGGCGTAACGGTTGCTGCGGGACAAAACCGGTCGGCGTTCGCTTCAAAAATTTATTGTGGAGCGGGCAGGGGATTAGGCACAACCCAGTTCCCAGTCCAATCGAGGTTCCACAAGGTGTTCATGCGCATCGCCTGCGCATGACCATCCACGAAGACGAGATTGATGGAGCCGGGCATGGAAGCGGTATCGGACAGCGCCGTGGGCACGTTGCCATTCATGTGACGGCCGATCGTGATAACTCCCATGGCCGTGTAAACTCCGGTGCGCATGTTTTTGGAGGGACCGACTGTGGGATTGGGCCAGACGGAGGGATACAAGCTGTCGCAGAAAAACGGGGTGGTGCTGGGGTGACGCACCCGGGAGAAGGTTTGAAAGCGTGCGTCCGAGGTGTCGAAGGTGTAGAGCGACGCGTTCAGCCCGTAACTGCCATAGTAATAGGTTCCGGTTTTGACGGACGATCTCCAGCGCCAGGCGCCGTTCATATTGGCGCCCATGATGCCGTAGGTGCTGAATGAGTTGGTTTCTGAGCCGGAAGGACAAAGGCGGACGGCATCGACGTTTCCCTGGTATTCCATCAGCACGCCCAGCCAGAGGTCGTTGGTCTGGTTGTCATAGCCAAAGCACTTGTTGTAGTCCGTGGAATACATCGTTGCGGCCAGACCCATTTGCTTCAGATTGTTGACGCAAGCGATGTTCTGAGCCCGCTTCTTGGCGGAAGCCAGGGCCGGCAATAACATGGCGGCCAGGATGGCAATGATGGCGATGACCACCAGCAATTCGATCAGGGTAAACCCGAGACGAACGGATGGTTTCGGCGGGGTGGAGAGCCTCGCCGGGCTGCGGAAGCAGTGGGTTGACATAATTTAAATGCTATGGCACGCCGCCGCCTTTGGCCTAGCCCCCAAAAGTTGGGGTTTTCAGGGGAAATGCCCCTGGCTTTGAGGCTTTTCACAAAATTTTGCGCATGCACCGAGTGCGGTTCCTGAAAGACTGAATTCCATGCGCCGGGACAACCGGAGGCCATCGGTGATGATGTGGGCTTCCCCGAATCGCGAGTGCCGTGCGGTGCCGCTGGGCCGCGCCGGCAGCTTGCTTTTTTCCGGCTCGCCATCTTAAAGTTCCGTTCATGCCTGTGACTTCGCACTGGAAAACCGCCCTGGCCGGCTGGCTGGTTTTCGGCGTGCTGGCCTCATCGGCTTTGCCGGGGTGGGCCGGGGAGAAGGAAGGTCCCAACGCCCGCCTCATGGTCAAGGTCTTTGGTCCCGATGAAGGCATGCCCTCCGCTTCCGTGACTTCGGTGGCGCAAACACCGGAGGGTTACATTTGGGTGGGCACCTTGATCTCTGGCTTGCTGCGTTTTGACGGCGCCCGTTTTGTCAGTTCCAGCGATGCCAATGTTTCCAGTTTGCCGTCTCTGGCGGGGGTGCGCCGCCTCATGGTGGATCAAGTC
>JBQCEJ010000417.1:0-5285 GCA_051960355.1 Verrucomicrobiota bacterium
CGGTTCAGCTCGGCCTTGCTGGCGGCGAAAATGCCGAGCGACGAATTGAACCAGAGCTTCCCATCAAGATCGTCCGCGATATGCCCCAGGACATTGCTGGGCAATCCATTCTTTACGGTCAGATTGGCAAACCGCCCATCCTTGAACCGGCACAAACCGCGTTCCAAGGTCCCGATCCAAAGCGTGCCGTCCGGCTCGGGATGGAGCGAAAGAATGAAATCGCCCGCCAAACCTTCCCGCGCCGTGTAGGTCTCAAGCCGGCCATTCGCCAAGCAGCCCAGACCCGCGCCAAGCGTCCCCAGCCAGAGTTCACCGCCGGGACCGCTGGCCAACGCGCGAATATCTCCGGCGGCCGCCCCGCCCAAACCCGCCAAACGTTCCAACCGCTCGTTTCGAAACCGCGCCAGACCTTTGCCGGTTCCGATCCAGAGCGTGCCATCCGGTGATTCCAGCAAGGCGGTGATCGGATCTTTGAGTTCGGACAAGCCTTCGGGAATGGCGAATTTCCCATCGCGCCCACGGAACAAGCCGCCGCTCCAGGTGCCGGCCCAGACTGCGCCGGAGCGGGATTCGAGCACCGACCAGACGTAGGGATTGGACAAGCCGTCAGCTTCGCTGAAATTGCGCCAGCTTCGGCCATCGAATCGATACAGCCCGGCGCCTTCGCTGCCCGCCCAAACGCAACCGTTTGCCCCGGGAGCGATGGCCAGCGGAAGCACCGATTGCCAGCCGTCGGGCGGACTGCGCATCACGACCTTCCGGGGACGCAGCACGCTCAGTCCGCCGCGCGTTCCGACCCAGATGTTTTTTTCCCGGTCCTCCAGAATGCATTTCACCCAATTGTGCGGCAGGCCATCGGCCGTGCTGATCGTGAGGTTGCGCCCATTTAGATCGTGCACAATCAATCCATGATGGCTGCTGCCAACCAGCACGCGGCCGGATCGCGTTTCGGTCATGGTCGTGAGAAAGGAAGTCTCGTCCGGTAAGGGGCCGGTCTGCTGCGCCCATGCTCCGTTCTGCCAACGGCGAATGGAGCCGGTGCCACTCACCCAAAGACCGCCGGCGCGGGCGGTGCACAGCCGGGAGTAATAGTAGGTTGGATCGTCGAATTTCAAGGGAGCCCATTGTCCATTTTGAATGGCCGCCACGGTGCCGTTGCGCACCACCAAAAGGCGCCCGGCCTGATCTTTGAACATTTCGGGTGTGCCACCGGGTTCCTGGCCAATTCCCGGCAAGCGCGGAAGTACGAGGCCGTCTCGCAGCCGGAGAACGGCCCCTTCCGCACTCAAAAGCCAGAGATCGTGTCGCTCGTCTTCATTGATGCCGAGCACGGCGCTGCCCGGCCAGTGGCTCAGATTGACGGAACTGAAGATGCCAGCCGTCATCCGTCCCAACTCGCCGGTTTCGTGGCCGATCCAAAGGTTGGCGCGGGCATCCTCGTACAGGCTGGTCACCCGGCTGTTGCCCATGACCGGCGTATTGGCCGAATCGAAAACGGTGAACCGGATGCCATCGAAGCGCACCACGCCGTTATAGGTGCCGAGCCAGATGTAGCCGTCGTGAGATTGCAGGAGGGCGTTGACAGAATTTTGCGGCAAACCGCGATCCGTGGACCAGGTTTCGATGGAGAAGTTCTCGTTGGCTTCGGAACCGGCAAGGGCGCGGCCAATCTGCGCCAGGAAGGCGAGCACAAGCCCTGATTGGCGCAGATACAGAAGCAATGGATTCCCTGATCCCCAGCGCGAGTGGGCGGCCCGGAGTGGCGTGACAGGTGACATGATCTTGGCCCGATATTATCGGTTGGCCGGCCGAATGCGACTAATGAGTTCTCGTTACATGACAGTTCAGACGGAGGACGTAGGCTGGCAACTGTTACCAACCTATCATTCAGCAACCGGAACAGACGGCCAGACCCAGAACCGAGCTGAGCAGCATTTGAAGAAAATGAGCACAAACCAGGCGATCACTTCCCCCGCGTTCAACCGTCCTCACCATGGGTCGCCGCCCCTCATCCCCGCTGTCCTTAAACCCTCAATCCCGAATTCCCGTGCATCTACCCAAACCGGTTTGGATCAGTGACCGCGCCCCGCGTGAGGTCCGGGCGTTCACCCTGATCGAGTTGCTGGTCGTCATCGCCATCATCGCGATTCTGGCGGCGATGTTGCTGCCCGCGCTGGCCAGGGCCAAGACCAAGGCCCAAGGCATCTCCTGTATGAACAATCTCCGCCAGCTCATGCTCGCCTGGAAAATGTATCCGGACGACAATAACGATCTCCTGCCGCCCAATGATTATCCGTATGCCGGCACGTTTTCGTCCGTGTACAAAAGCTGGGTTTGCGGCAACATGGACACGGCCGACGCGCCGCGAACCGATATCATCATCGAAAAGCCGGAGAACTCAGTCCTCGCCGCGTATGCCCGAAGCGCCACGATTTACAAATGTCCCGCGGATCAGAGCGTTTACAAACCCACCGGCCAGCCGAAGGCCCGCAGCATGTCCATGAATTCAGCCATCGGCACGCGCTGGGCCACTTCCAAATCCAGTCCGCGCGGCAGCGATCCCGTGGGCGGTGGATGGCTGACGGGCACCTATAATGACAGCCAGACAACCTGGATCACCTACGGCAGGAGTTCCGCTCTGAATCGACCGGGCCCGGCCAATCTCTGGGTGTTGATGGATGAACATCCCGACAGCATCAATGATCCGGCCATGTCGACCGAGGCGGCGCTGACGGGCGGCAGCGGCCGGATCATCGATTATCCGGCGAGCTATCACAACGGCGCCTGCGGCATTGCCTTCGCCGACGGGCATTCGGAGATTCACAAATGGCAGGATGGCCGCACCAAGCCGCCCATTACCGGGAAGCCCTTGCCGTTGAATGTTTCGAGTCCCAACAATCCGGACGTGGATTGGCTGGCAGAACGCTCGTCCGCTCACAAATGATTTCGCGGTTCCCCGATCGGTCATCACCCAAACCAACAACAGCGCAGTGAAACATGATCACGTTATGAAACTCAAACAACTCCCTAAAATAACCCTCGCGACGTGGGCGATTGCCAGCGGTTTGTTCCTGGCCCAGGCCGCCCGGTCGCAGGATCTGACGTACGCCGGGTTCGACACCGACACCCAGGGCGCCAGTTACGCGTGGGGCATCGATTCCAGCTATCTGACGGCCGAATGGGATGGCACGGTGGATTCCAAAACCAACGCCGCTTCCGGCTCGTTGAAATGCTCCGTCGCCTGGCCCGCCAGCGCCAGTTACCAGGAGGTGAATCAATCGCTGGATATCGCCGTGGCGGATTTGTCCCTCTACGACAAATTCTCCTTCGATGTGAAGGTGGACCCGGCTTCTTCGCCGGCGGCCGATGGCAATTACGGCACGACGCGCGTGGCGTTGCGCGGCCCCAGTTACAGTTGGAACGGTTGGCTGGGCGAACCGACGATCACACCGGACGCGACCAACGGCTGGTTTCATTACGAATATTCAATCCCCGCTTCCATCCCGTCATTGGTTCAGTTGAACCTCGGCTTTGGCGGAACCTATACCGGCCCGGTCACCTATTGGGTGGACAATCTGACGTTCATTGCCAAGGCGGAGCCGACGCTGCCGCCCACGCTGGCGATTGCCAAATCCGGGCCCGGTCTGGAAATCATGACCTGCGGCGGCGGGGATTACAGTCGCAAGAACATCGCCACGAAGAATGATCTGGCGCCCGTGCTGTCGTGGGTGAACTCAGCAAACGCCGTGACTTACTCCATGACCATCAATCAATCGGTCGCGGGGGACGGCGCCGGCGCGGACTCGGACCACAGCTTTGCCGCCAACATCATGCTGGTGGCCGGCAGCGATCTCACCATCAATGCCAGCCCGGATTGGGATCAGCCCCACGGCATCTTCATGGAAGCCAAACCGAACCTGAACGGCACGGTGGACGTAACTGTGCGCTATAAGACCAACGCGCCAAGCAGTCACGGCATTCGAAACGACGACGCCGGCCTGCTGATCAGCAAGACCAACACCGGCGTGAACTCACTCGTCGGCACCTGGGCGCTCACCTTGAGCAATACGACCGTGACGGTGACCGGTCCCGGCGGCATTACCGGCAGTGCTGAGTTGTTCGCGGACGTCCCCGCGCTGTTCGGTAATCCCAATATGTTCTTCGCCCTCTTCGGCGCTCAGCCCAACACGCACAAGGACCGCAACATTTCCCTGAGCCGCGTGCATATCTACGGCGGTTTGGATTTCAACGGAACAGTGGATCAGGATTTCACGACGGCCGAAACGCTCGACCCGAATCTGGAAATCAAAGAGGAAGGCTCGGCGGGCGGAGTGGTCTTGAAACCAACCAACACCACCTGGCGCATCTCATGGGCGCTGCCGGATTCGGGCTTGTATCTTTGGTCCTCGCTCACGCTCAATCCACTGGACTGGGCCTACACCGAACTGACGCCCGTCACGCAGGGCTCATTGCGTGCGGCTTTCACGACCAACGTCACTTCTTCCGCGCGCTTTTTTCAACTGCGCAACAGCGGCCCGGCGACACCGCCGTTTCTGCTGGAATCGTTCGAATCCACCTCGCCGTTTCCGGCCGCCACCGCGCCTTACTTCAACTTCGAACCTTCAACGACCGCTGGTGTGACGGACGGAACGTACAGCCTGCACGTGAGCTACACGAATGATTCGACCTGGGCCTGGAGTGGCAGCACCGATTACGGGGCAGCTGCCTATGACGCCTGGAAAACACATTCCAAACTGGTGTTCGATCTCCACCGCGCGGCGTTTACCGACGGCTGGAATCTCGAACTGGTCGCGGCCATCGACGGCACGATGGGCTGGAACCAATCCCAGCTCGTCAACTGGGTCTGGCTCAACGCCGGCGAGTCCACCAGCGAGACGATCACGTGGGATTACTCCAGCCTGCTCGGCGCGGCGCCGGCCACCGGCACGTCCTGGATACTCAATTTCATGCTTCGCGGGAGCGCCGGTGACATCAACGGCCATAGCGGCGATGTCTATATCGACAACATCCGTTTTGAAAACTGACCGCCATCGCGGTTCTGACTTCGCGTGGGCGGCGCCAACTGCCCACGCGTTTTGAACACGCTCAAAACCATGAACGTTACGAGAATTCAACGGATGCAGGCGGGATCAGACCTCGGGCTTGCCAGGAACGGCCGGCCGGCGTGGCCGCGCAGTCTGGCTTTGATCGCGTTGCTGTTGCTGGCCGGTTGCGAGAAAAAAGCGGTCAACGCCACGATCGCGCCGGGACTGGCGACGCAAGGC
>JBQCEJ010000418.1:0-5535 GCA_051960355.1 Verrucomicrobiota bacterium
CTTTCGCATACTCATGTGCATATTTCTTGATTCAAACTTCCATCCAAACACTGAGGGCAGAAGCCGGGTGTCCCTCCGACTTCTGCCCTCCTCTTAGACGCCGATGTTTGCCACAATCCCGCTCGCGGCATAACCAAAAGATTCCCGAACCACTTGCCACCACACCAGCCACAGGGCCAAAGCTCTCACCCAATGATCGGTTTCATTTCGCAGGGGGCGTGAAGTGGGTGCACACTTCACGCCCGCTAATCCGAGCTGCCGTCTGGCCGTTAAGGCGCGGCTTCAATTCGATAGAACCGCTGCGGTTTGCCCGAGCTGGTCGAATCCGTCACAGTCATGTCTTCACCGGACGACATCACAAATCCCGGCGGCACTGCCGTCCATCCGGAATCGTTGAGCGAATCCTTGTAAACCACGCGATACCGGAAACCGGCCACCGTGGGGAACGTGAGCGCGGGCACTCCGCCGGACATGCTCACAGCATTGGCCGGCAGCACCGGTTGCGGCGGCATCGTGACATCCGGCCCCACTCGGTCGATGACGAGATCGTCAATGTAGATGCCCTTACCGGCCGGCGGGAGCGTTTCAAATCCGAAGATGACATTCAGCTTCGTGGCATCTTCCGGAGCCGCGAATCTGACGAACGGCATGCCCACGCCATTTTCAAAGTGGAGATATTGCATCCAATTCGTCGTCGGAGCATGCACGTAACCCGAGTGACCCGGCTCCGCAGATACGAATGCCGGAGCCTCTTGACCCGCAGCGTTTCTGAAGGCCGGCATCGGGAAACACTGCGTCACACCCGGATCCGCCTTCAGCTTGAAGTAGCAGTTGTAGGAGCTTCCAGGAATTACGTCCACTGAGGCTACCAAGAACGTATATTGCGCCGTAGCGGTAATGAAGGCTGAGTAGCTGCCACTGAACTTGTTCGTGGACTTGGCCACCGTGATATTAGCCAGCGCACCAGAAATCCCCCAATCCGAAGGCAGACCGTCACTGCCCCAGGCTTCAAGGCCGCCGTTGATGACCACGCCCGCCTCCGCCTTGCTGGTGAGGGTGATGTCAAGCGTGATAACGCCGCTGGCAGCGGGCGTGCCATCGATGTATTGCGTATTATCCGCAAAGCCCAGCGCATCAGCATACACTTCCAACCCCTCGATTGCCTGAATGCCCGTCACCAGATAATGGCCGTTCAGATCCGTGACCGCCGCCGGATAGCCGGGGCCGCCCACTTGCACAACCGCATTGTAGATCGGGGTGCCCGAAACTGTCTTGACCACACCCTGAATGGCATTGATCGGAGTGATCGTGAGGTTGATCCCCGTTACGGCAGTGCCGCCGACCGGGACATTCACGGGCGTTGAAGCCGTGAAACTCTCTGCCGTGGCGCTAACTGAGTAATTGGCATTTCCTTCTACCATCACAGAATAGGTGCCATCGATAGCCGTCAGGTTGGTGAACGTGAGCGAGGTTCCCACGGCAGAAACCGTTGCGCCAGCGACCGGCGTGATACCATCAGGCAAAGTCACCTTGCCGCTGATGGTCGTGTAAACCGGGATGGGCGTCGCAAATTTCGCGCTGAGCGCATTTTGCAGTGCCGTGCGTTTACTGTCGGGAATGGCGCGCTTGAAGACGTAAACATCGCCGATGTTTCCGTTGAACGTCGTCCAAGTATCCGGGTTGTTGCGCCCCACATTGATGAACTTCTTGTAGGAGTCAGAACCGGGCACCAGCGCACTCATATCGCTGGTGGTGGTGCGGTCGATCACCTGAAGCCCGTTGGCCCAGACCTTGTACTCGCCCGTCGGTTGAACCACCAGGCTGAGAATCGTGGTCTGACCGTCAGGGATGGATACGCCGGAGTTGAAGAGACTTCCATTGCGCCAGATCACCAACTCACCCGTTTCGGTCTTGATGCCGAGGACCAACCGGTCGTAGAAAATATCAACAATCGAGGTCCAACCCGGCGGCGGTGTCAGGACCTTTCGAATCGGCTTTATTATCGTCACGACTGACGCCCCGTTGACCGGAATGGCGTTGGTATATTGCCCCAACACGAAGCCGTCCCCGCGATCGTGAACGATCGGAGAGGCGCTACCATCGTAAGGCGCGCGCGTGTTCAGTTCCCAGTTGTTCGTGCCGATGGTCTCCACCACGGGTCCGAGCAAGGGCTGGCCGTTGTTGTAGGTCGTCATCGCCGTGAGACCGCCCCAGGTATTGATGCGATCACCATTGGCCAATCCGAGGAGTTCATCCGTGTTCAATGTGAACAGAACATCCCAATTCGGATTTGCGACGAGGACAATGTTGGGCAGAACCACCGGAGAACTGGCGACAGAGAAGGTGGAATCTGTCGCGTAATCATAGCCATCCTTGCTCGCCGTGACATGCCAGGTCCCCGGGGGCAGGCTGATTGCAAAATCACCCGCGGCATTGGTCGTCGTGGTCGTGTAAAGCGGATTGAGGTAAGCAGGAGCGCTCAGCTTGAAATAGACCGTCGCTCCCAAAATTCCCGTCGAACCATCGGTCACCTTGCCGGATACCAATTGCGGCGGCAGCGCTGTAAAACTCGCGGCAATGGTGTGGGCGGTGGTCACGTTCGTAAAGGTGTAGGAAGCCACTGCGCCAACCGAAACACCATCGACCAGCACATCCGAAATGGCGTAGCCCACATTCGGAGCAATGGTGAACGTCGGGCTGTCGCCCTGGTTTATGATGCTTGCACCCGAGGGCGATATCGTGCCACCGGCTCCGGCAGACGCCGTGATGGTTTGAGTTGGAACCGTCACCAGCGCCTGAACTTCGCTCGCGGACAATGCGCGATCATAAATCTTCAGGGAGGCAATTGCTCCGTTGAAACGCCAGTACTGATCTTCACCACGAAGGTCATGGTACGTTCTGCCACCGATGATCATCAATCCTCCCGGAAGGATATCGAGAGTCCTGGCGTCGGTGCGATCCACAACGCCATCGACGTAGATCGTTTCCGTGGCGCCATCAAAGGTGATGGTGACGTTGTGCCACGCGTCAGCGCTGGGCACGGTCTGGAAACCGCTGTCGCTGCTCCAATGGATGTAGGCTCCGTTGGCCGTGTAGCGGAAGATGGCGGATTGACCGGTGCTGTAGGAACCGCCGGACCATTGCGCATAGGAATTTTCACCGCCGGGCTGTGAAGAACTCCGATAGAGCAACGTAGAAATCGTCCACGGATTGTTTCCGCTCAGCGAAGCCGGCGCGGGAATGGCCGAGGCCAGAGTGCGCCTTGAATTGCCGGTGCTGTCCGGCTGAACAAATTGAACGGCTTTCTTGCCGAGGATCGTGACCACATCCGGCCCGGTGCCGCCGGAATATTTATCGAACGAACCACCGAGCAACCCGGCGTTGGGCCAGCTTCCCAGATTGGATCCCAAGGCCAGACTCGAAGCCTGAAGGTCAACCTGCAGATGGAGATCCGTCGTTTCACTGATGAACGACGCCGTAATGGTGTGGTCGTCGCTCACATTGGTGAACGTATAGGTGCCGCTGGTGACCGCGGCGGGATTGTTGGTGCCATCCACCAGCACCTGGTAAATGACATAGCCCGCGTCAGGTGTAATGGTGAACGTACTGTCGGAGCCGCTGTTTACTGTCTGCAAAGTGGATGGCGAAATGCTGCCATGGGCTCCAGCCGAGGGGAGAATGGAATAGGTCGAGGCCGACGTCTGGACAATTTGAATGGCCGCCACTCCGGATTCCCCGCCCGACACACCGGTGACCGTCATCGTCTGGCTGCTCCCACTGAGCCCGGTGAATTTTACATACGTTTGGTTTTGCGCGTGCGAGGTGAATGTCCCGGGTGTAGTCCCGACCTCCACAAGGGTTTGAGTATCGGAACCGATCGTATAGTTGACGGTATCATTTCCACCAAACCCCATGAAATACACGTAGATGTCGTAAGTGGTGTATGGAATATTCACCAAGCTGAGCGTTCCGCCCCCATTCAAGGCCCAATCGCCAAAGAGTTTCTTATCCGCTGTCCCCCCGGCGGTGTTCCATGTATTGCCGAGATTGGTGGAAAGCGTGACGGTGAACCCGCTGACATCGATGCCGCTGTTATTATGAAAGGTTTGAGCAGGAGCATCAAGGCCGCCCGTGTTGGTGCTGGAAACATTGTTCCAATTTGCCAATGGCACAACGCCGGCAACGTCGCTCGGGACCAGGAGCGGGGTGCTTCCTGGGACATCGTAATTCACGCTGATCCCGGAAACAGCCCTCGCTTGGTTCACCCCGGAAGCCAATCCCAGACACAACAGCAGCAGCATTGCAAAGGTTCGGGTGCAGAACGCAAACGGCGTCCGGCTCTGATGGCCCACGGATAAACTGCCCGTTCGGGCACGGGGCAGACTTGGCTGGCCCGCAGTGGGCCTGGCGAGGTTCATGATTTTCATACTGTTGATTGCTGTTTGGGGTTTTTCTGCTGTGTTGTGGTTTTTGATTGGTTGCTCGTGTGCTGAAGGGCGGTCGTGAAATCGGTTGTCTGCCTCGAAAAAATCAATACGTGTCCAAGGCGCTGGCTTTCGCTGCATCGTAGGCCCAGGCTGCAGCCCCGCGGGAACTGCCATCGTTGTTCCAACGCCTTTGCCACATGTCGTTTGCCGGATTCACGATGTCCTTGCGCAGGCCCTGTTCGGCATGCCCATCGCAAAAC
The DNA here is from genome assembly GCA_051960355.1 of Verrucomicrobiota bacterium. GTDB lineage: Bacteria > Verrucomicrobiota > Verrucomicrobiia > Limisphaerales > DASXHY01 > DASXHY01. The sequence continues at coordinate 4,688 of JBQCEJ010000418.1, forward strand.
ATGAGAACGCTCCGCAACTGGTGCCGGCTGGAAGGCCATTGGGATTCATCGGTGGGATCAATATTCCCATCCAAAAAGCCATCCACTCGGCTATCGGCCAACATAATCATTTCCGACGGTCTCAACACCATGGAATCCCGGACCTCCCACTGCGACGTATCTACATCGCCACCCAAGCCCTTGCCCGAAAACATGTCGTAGGCGCCCCAGTCGTTGTAGCCATAGGAAAACCGCGAAGAAGTTTTGATAAGATAGGGATCGCCACTTGGCCCCAATACCCCCAGGCTTTTGTTATCGTTGGTGTCCCAACGGCTATTGACGTTTGCCGCCGGACACCAAAAGGAGCCTCGATTCCCGCCCATGAGGGAATACAGCCGGACCGGCCAGACGTAATGCTCCGGCGCGGTCTTGAAAAGGCAGCCCGGATACTTCCCGTACTCGCCCGTGTACATCACCGTCGCAATGCCGATCTGACGGAGATTATTAAGACACGCGGTGGTCTTGGCCTTGGCTTTCGCCTTGCCCAACGCGGGGAGCAGCATGGCCGCTAGAATCGCGATAATCGCAATGACGACCAGCAATTCAATCAGAGTGAACGCACGCTGGTGTTGCGGCAGGATCGGCGGACGAAAGCGTGTTCTCAATTTCTGCTGGCACCGGAGTTCCAGTTCGCTGGCTGGTGCGAACGGGGCAGAAACCTCCCGAATGAGATGCAAAACAGTTCTCAACATAGGAATAAATTCACTCTTAACCTTGATTGAAAATAGCAGTTGAGCTTTTCGCTGCTACTGCGCCATTGACTAAATCCGATGTAGAATTAACAGAGGCCGCTTTCGGCCAAACCAGCC